>JANOLM010000480.1:0-25158 GCA_031419815.1 Bacteroidia bacterium | reverse complement strand
GCAATTCGATTTATATCTTCTATCAGCTCCAGCGAAACCTTTTCTCCCTGATACTCGATTGTTGCACCTTGAAAGTAAACCGGCCTTTCCACATACCGGGGAAATGCCACCCTAAATACCTCAAGGTTCGACAAATTGTTTTTGTCTTTATCAGTATAGTTTTCCAAGCTGAAAGGAAAACTGAGGCCATGTTCCTGATTTGAAAATAAAACCATATTGCCCTTTCTGCTGGCTACAAAATTCAACCCCCACTCCGCCTTTATGGGACTTAATCCGTTGTGCCAGAAGAATACAAGCTCCCCTCCTTCCGGGGACTGATAACGATAGTCTTCCATTCCAAATTCTTCTTTGTAATGCCTGAACTCATCGAACATACCACTGCGCCATGCGGTACTAAGAAGATCCAGTTTTAATTGAAGCGGGGTTTCAACATTAAATAATCGGGCATAATCATTTTTGTAGATATCCAGGGCATTCCTGTATGCGATAAATGCATTGTTGTAGTCTTTATTGGATTGATAAATAATGCCCATCAGGGTATGGATGAAGGCATCTTGTTTATACTTATCATCGGATGGATATCGATCGCTTAATTGCTGAAGGCGAATATTTAGTCTCCTGCATTCCACTAGCGCTTCCTCTGTCTTTTCAAGTTTTAAATAATTAATGGCTTTGAAATACAACAAAATCAGGTGCTCATGATCTTCACCGCGGTAAGCCGCAAAATTTGGATTGGTAAGGTATGAGGCCGCTTCATTTAAATAGTTGATTCGGTGGTCTTCTCCGAAGAGAAAACCTTTCTCAAAATATTCATTGCTTTCTTCATACCGTCCTAGCAGGGAAAGAACCAAACCGCTGTTGACATCATAGAGAAACTCGCGCTTTCCTTTTGATTCAGACGATTTAGATTGAAGCGAGGCCAGTGCATTTTCAAGGTTGCCATTTTCAAATTCCTGGTTGAAGTTGTAGTTAGCCTGGTAGTAGGTTGCGCAGGACGAAACTATCCCTATCAGAAAAACGGTGAGTTTAGATTTGTGATTTGAGATTTTGGATTTGAGCTTTGCAATCATTTGGCCTATAAGGATTGGTATTCAGAATTCTAAAATTTCAATTCTAATATTTCAGTTCTTAATGAACTTTTTAATCTCATGCTGGCCATACCAAACACGTTTGTTGGTTTCCATATCTGTTAAAAATAGAGTTGTGAGGTAATTGACAACGCGCTTGTTGTTATACACATCAGTTTCGGAAGTCATCTCGCCAAAGAGCATGAGGTTAGCACCTACTTCTTTCCCCCACTGGGCTATGGTGGAAGGATCAGAAAATTCCTGTTGTTGAACACGTTCCAATCGAAGCTTATCGCGCTGCTCGTCAGACTCCACCAACTCTGCAACCCCTGAATTGTAAATGGCCAGTTCAAACTTCTTGATATAGTTTGCTGCATCAATGTGTTCGCTCGTTTTGTTTCGGATCACTCCCATAATAATGGCTGGCTTCTTGCCAAGCGTCACTGCGTACTCTTTATATTTTTCGTTGGCTAAGAAATCAATTGTCATTTTATTGGCGACCATGCGCGAATCCGTATCGTTCCAGCGGCCACTAAGATTCACTTCCTCTTCCGGATTGATACGGCTCACGGTTCGTTGTGAACAGGAGAACGAGAGAAGAAAGCAGATGATTAAAAAGAAACGCATGCTACTTTAATTAGTCTAAACAAACTTTGTGTCCGTTATTCAAGAGCGGTTAATAGTTATCTGGGACCATTAGTGGCCAGTTAAACTTTTTAAAATGATTCGTAAACGCTTGATCCTTTTGAATTTCGATGTGATTTTAAGCGGTGACGATTTCATCTCAATTTTAATTTCGAGTATTTTCAAAATTTTGATTTTGACTCATTACAGGGGTTAATTTTCGGATATAATTAACAATCTATTTTTAACTGGCCACTAATGATCTGGGACGATTAACCATTAACCCAAAGACTTTAAACGCTGGATCACCTCTTTAGGGTTGCTGGATGAAAAAACAAAATTACCAGCCACCAATACATCCGCACCTGCATCGATCAATTGCTGGGCATTGTCTTGATTTACTCCCCCATCAATTTCAATCAATGCCCTTGAACCGGAACTCTGAATTAGCTTTTTTAACTCACCCAACTTTTTATAAGTCCTTTCGATAAACTTCTGGCCGCCAAAGCCCGGATTAACCGACATCAAGCAAATCAAATCAATCTGATCAATAACATTTTCAAGTGTTTGAATTGAGGTGTGCGGATTTAAGGCCACCCCGGCTTTTGCACCCAGGCTCTTAATTTGTTGGATGTTGCGGTGAAGATGGTCACACGCTTCCACATGAACCGAAATTGTTTCAGCCCCGGCTTTACGAAATGCTTCTACGAAATTCTCGGGCTTGACAATCATAAGATGAACATCCAGAGGTTTCTTGCTGTGGCGCTTGATAGCTTCTACAATAGGAATGCCCATTGAAATATTGGGGACAAAAACACCATCCATAACATCAATATGCACCCAGTCCGCCTGACTATCGTTGATCATAGAAATTTCTTTTTCAAGATTGGCAAAATCAGCAGCAAGAATGGAAGGCGCAATGATTGGTTTCATTCCCCAAATATACTATTACACTCGTTGCCTAGGCAAAAAAAGTATCTTTTAACTCAAGGCTAGGCGTAATCAATAACATAGCTAATTTTTAAACCTTGCCAGATTTTTCAGTAATTACCCTTTAGAGAATAAAAAAAATGGAAATACTTTCAAAGCTGAAGAGCCTGTAAAAAAACTTTAGAGTTTTACAAGCCGAACCGTCTTCACTGAATCTTTGACTTTAACTTTGACAAAGTATAAGCCAGCCGAAAGAGAAGTAAGGTCAATTACCAACGGGTTGTTTTGCCCGGTCACTACAAGAGTGTATTCGAAAAGTAGTTTTCCCTGAAGATCATAGGTTGAAATAGCTACGGACTGTCCTTCGGGTTTCTTAAAAGCAACTCGGATTGAATCGTTAGTTGGATTGGGATAAATAACTAAGTCTTCATCTATCTTTATGATGTCTAAATTCCTTTTAACAACGCCATAATTTGGAACGCCATAGCCTTTAAGATTATCCGGTTTAAGAAACTGATCGGAAGAGTTGATAACGGCCTGATAAAGTTCAGCAGATGTCAGATAAGGATAACGTTGCCATAAGCCCGCTACAAGACTTGTAATGAGTGGCGATGAAAGCGAGGTTCCACTTGAAGCGCCTAGCGATCCGTTTGGTGTAATCACCGAAGTACCAGATCCAAGCGCCATAACATCTGGCTTGATCCTTCCGTCAGCAGTTGGACCTATGGAACTAAACGAGCTTTTAAATTCGGTTGCTGTAACAGAGCCAATGGCTAATACTCCTTCTGCATCTGCTGGAGGTGCTATAAATTTCCAGGAATTGGAACCTTCATTTCCGGCACTGCAAACTACCATCATTCCCTTTTCTATTGCTTTTCGCGCGGCCATACTCACAATGGCGGTGGCACCATTAAGGTCACTCACTTTATAATTCATGGCGGGGTCATCAAATAGATTGTAACCTAATGAGGAGTTGATAACATCAACTCCAGCACTGTCAGCCTTTTCAGCGGCAAACAACCAATTATATTCTTCAATGCGGTACTCACTGCCCACATCTTCTGTAACAAACAAAGTGTAAGATGCTTTATATGCTCCACCCGCAAAGCTACCAGGAGAATAAGCCGCGATGACAGAAAAAACTTCTGTTCCATGGTCGTCATACTGGAAAACATTTTTGCTGTTGGAAATGAAATCAAATGAATAATTCAATCTTCCTTCCTGAAAGATGGGCTGAAAAGGCAATGCTGTATTAACTCCTTCAAAGCCACTGTCAAAAACTGCCACTGAAATCCCTTCTCCCTTAAATCCATCAAGGTGCATGGAATCAATACCGATCATTATGAGCTGAGAGTTTGTAGCGGGGGTGGCTGAGGAATCCTTCCTCTTTTTGAACTTCTTTATTCGTCCTGAAGAAAGTTTTTTACCAGGTGCTACTAATTCAGTCTTGGAAACAAATGGTTGCGATTGAACTGTCGAAATTATGGCAGGAGTGGCTTCTACTAAAACACAATTCATCCATCGGGAAGAAAAGAAAACACTTGCACCAGTAGCCTGCAACTGCGCGCGGTAAGTTGGATTAACCGGCAGGTCTTCTTCGGTCACCACAATTTTTTGCTTAGCTCTTCTTTGAATTGATCGTTGTGAAAGAAATTGCTCGGGACTGGAAACAGAGAATGGTGTACCGGTTTTATCTTTCAAATAGACAACATATCGGTTTGTCTGCGCTTGGACAGCAAAGGGTAATACCAGAAAGAAAAATATAATGAGCTTAATCCGAACCATATTCTTTTATCACTTGCTTGTATCTAAAACCCTTATCCACTTTTTGTTTTCCAAGGCAATCGGGAGCTTTCGTGCTAGTGCAAAATTGAAGCACAGCTGCTTCTTTATAAATCAAGCCCACCTTCTTTGCATAAACTTCCTTACGAACGTCATACTTTGTAATTAAATCAGGATCATCATTTTGAATAACGATAAGAGTTTCTGCAAAAGTCATTCCACCCGTCATCAGGAATTCCTCATGCACGTTTCCCAATTTAAAAATGTCACACTTTTGATCCTTGTTTTCCCCGCAATACTGATCACCCGCCAGGGCATTAAAGGCATTCCCATCCCACTCTAAACCATTGACGGTAGGAAACGACAAGTTGACAAATGAAGTATTCCCATCCTTAATTATTGCCTGGCGATTAGCAATTCTCGCAGTCCAGGAGTCTATAGTATTCCATGGCAAATTGGCATTATCTCTTTTTTGTCTTTGAATGATGTACGTGTACTCTCCCTCCTGATTGATGGTTGAATCCACCACCTGAAACTTTAATTCATACACAAATTTCTGCTCAATCGATTGGCTGATTTGAGTTTCATCTACAGTATATATCTGATAGACGCCAACCTTTAATGGAAAATAATCCATTCCAACATCCGGAAGAGAGTTATTGCCGGTGTCACAGGATCCGAAAAGTAAAATACATATCCCTACCAAAAAGCAATTACGCATGAATTTGACTTATAAATAGTCCTGCCTACAAAGGTATTTCTTTATTTAGATTCTATCGTATAAAGAAACAAGAGGCCCATAGGCTATCTCCATAATTCATTCAATCCTCATATATTTGAACCCATGCCATTAAAAACGAAAATCAAAGTAGGGAATATTAGCAACTTAAGTGAAGCGCGATACTGTGCCGGCATGGGCGTAGATATGTTAGGCTTTAAAATAAATGAAGCAGAGGGGCGGGGTATTAGCCTCACAAAATTTAAAGAGATTACAGATTGGATTTCGGGGCCTGAATTTATCTTAGAACTTTCCGAAGAGCTGACAGATCAGGCTCAGGAAAAATATAAAGTAAACCTCATCGAATACCCTGTCTCCAAAATTTCTTATCTCAGTTTATCAAAGCAGCCGACAGATTTTATAATCTCCCTTGATGTGGAAGATTGGAAAACTTACCACAAAGATTTGTTGGAACATCGTGATCAGATAAAATACTTGCTTGTAACTAACTTGGGTGGCAAGGATATTTCAAAGGCGAAACTCATTATCTCTGAGCTGGCTGTTGATTTCTCCGTGCTTCTTGCCTTTGATATTCAAGTCAATCTTTTGGAGGAGTATTTACGCTGGCCAATTTCAGGGTTAGCATTAAGCGGCAGCGAAGAAACTAGTCCTGGTATAAAAGACTATGATCACCTGTCTTCAATTTTGGAGCAACTAGAAGTCGATTAGTTATAGTTAAAGTATGCGGAAAGCGCTTGAAATCTGAGATACAAAAACAATTTTACATATTCCTATTTGCACTGTCTGCTTGTGAATTAATTGGCTTTCTCCATCAATTGCTCCACAGCATCGGCAGCTATATCCGGAAAACTTATATCGAGGCGTTTTCCATCATCTATCCACTTCTCGATTTTTTTAAGCGTTTTTTTCTTGACCTTTTTCACAACAGGTACTCCCATCTTCTTAAGGGCGGCTGCATTGCATTGCTGCTCGTATTGATTTTTCATTGGCACAACTAGCAATTTCTTATTCAGGTGTAAAACTTCTGCGGGTGTTTCAAAACCCGCACCACATAGAACACCGGTGGACGAAACGACACTCTCTACAAAATCCTGACCGCTTACCGGGAAGACTGAAATCCGGCCAACGTGATATGGGTTCTTGGTATGCTTGGAGAAAATATGCCAATGGATTTTTGGAAACTTTAAAAGTAGCTCAACCAATTTCTTATCATCATAGGCAGGAAGGTAAACTGTATAGTGACCCATGTCTTTCACTTTCACCTCTGTAATTGCCTTGCGGATCACTGGCGTAAAAATATTTTTGTCATACTCCTTAAAATGGAATCCTACATATTTTTTAGTGGGCGCGTATTTTTTCAGGATCCATTCGCCAAAAGGATCAGGAAATTTTGGTCGCGGTGATTTTTTAGACCAAAATGCAGATTGATGGCTAAGTGAAATGCAGGGCACTTCTTTCTTTCGTGCTGCCCACGCTGAGATGGGCTCAAAATCATTCACAATAAGGTCGTATTTCTCAACTGGGAAGGAATTAATCTCCTTTACCACATCCTTCGAACTGTTCTGCTTAAATGTTTTGTAGAAATTAATGCCGCCATCTTTTCCAAAATAAAAGCTGAGCCCTTTCGATTTATATTTTACCGGATAAGGCAGCTTTATATCAGCTTGTGCCCCACTCACAAACAAGTCAAGGCTACCGTACTTCTTTAGTTCAGGTATGATGTCGACAGCCCGGCTCAAGTGTCCATTGCCAGTGCCCTGGATCGCATATAGTATTTTCATTTTTTTGCAAGGAATTCATTAACAAGATCCTTAAATATCTCGTCATTATCCAAATTGTTGCGATAGCGCTTCGAAATTTTTATGGATTGGGCATGCAGGTCATCGGAATAGTGATAAATGCGCCATTGCTTTTTGTCATACTCCAGAGCGGTAAGATTTTCCACCCAATCGCCTGAGTTCAGGTACATCACCTCCCCGTTTTCCGTGACAATCTTTTTCATTTCGGGATGGTGAATGTGCCCGCAGACAACATAGTCATAGCCATTGGAGATGGCAATATCTGCAGCCGTCTTTTCAAAGTCATTGATGAATTTTAAAGCTTGCTTAACACTGTCTTTCACTCTCTTGGATAACGAAATCTTACCCCTACCCAATAGTTTCAATACAAAATTCGCAAAGGCGTTGATAAGTATTAAAAGATCATACCCAACGGCTCCAAGCCTGGCAAGCCACTTCGAGTACTTCATTGTAACATCAAATACATCGCCATGAAATATCCATACTTTTTTTCCGTCAAGGCTTAATAATTTTTTGTTGGTGATATGAAATGCTCCTAGTCTAAAGTCAGCAAACTTTCGTAGCATCTCGTCATGATTACCTGTGAGGTAAGTGATCTTAGTGCCCTTTGCCAAAAGGCCAGTAATATGTTTTACAATTTGCATGTGCGACTTAGGCCAATAGCGTTTGCTAAACTGCCACATGTCAATGATGTCACCATTAAGTATAAGATGCTTAGGCTTGATGGTTTTGAGGTAGCGAAGGAGTGCTTCCGATTGGCAGCCATAGGTGCCAAGGTGCACGTCCGAAATGATAACTATTTCTACTTCTCTCTTCTTTTTACCCATTCAATCGGGTTTAATAGAAGCAAAGGTAAGAATTCGTTGTTAATGAACGATCATAAGAAAGTTACCGCAATGTTATCAGTATATAAATCTGACTAAGAATCTAAGTTAAGTTGAACCTATTTTAGTTTGGATACTTAAAAGATCTAGTGTAATGTTAATTGTAATTTGACGGTTAATCTTTGTGGAGGCTATCTGATTTTACAGTGACTTTTACCATTAACTATTAACATTTCACGGTTAACTTAACACCAGGTGCGTTATCCTTCCGTTCGAAAGCATTTAAAGTTAGATGAACTTGCACCTTAGATACTTTATCTTCTCGCCCTTGTTTGCAAACATCTCCTCATACTTTGTCCTGATATCAAAACACTCGGCTCTTAGGTCAGACTCATAAAGATCACCTGTGAACTTCAAGTCAACAATATCCGATCGGCTTTGAATTTCCTCAAGCGTATATTCGAATAATCCGGTGTTATCTGTTTTAAATCGGAAGTAACCGCCTGGCTTGAGCAGGCTTTTATACATAATCAAGAATCGAGAATTAGTAAGCCTTCTTCGAACGTCAATTTTTCTTGGCCTTGGGTCCGGAAAGGTAAGCCAGATCTCATCAACTTCGCCAGCTTCAAAGAAATTCTCAATCAATAGAATTTGGGTGCGAAGAAATGCAACATTAGTAAGATTTTGCTCCACAGCCAGTGTGCTCCCTTTCCAAAGTCTGTCTCCTTTAATATCCACACCAATGTAGTTGCGATCAGGAAATTGTTTAGCTAGTCCAATCGTGTATTCTCCCCTGCCGCAAGCAAGCTCTATTGTAATGGGATTATTGTTTTTAAAGTAAGTCTCTTTCCAGCGGCCCTTCACTTGAAAGTATAATTCTTTTCCGGGCTGAAGTACATTCTCTCGTTCGGCAATTATACTGAACCGCTCTAATTTTCTTTTCATAAATTGTCAATCTCAGCCACCACAAACGTACTTCCACCGATAAAAATAAAATCCTCTTTTCCCGCTTTCGATTTTGCGGCAGCGATTGCTTTGTTTACGTCCTGAACAACTTCTCCCTGAAGGCCCGCGGCTTTTGCTTTCTCAGCTAAAAATTTTGCTTCCAGTGCCCGTGGTATAGTGGCCTGGCAAAAAAAATAATATGCTTCCCTTGGAAGTAATCTAATGACATTACTGATATCCTTGTCTTTTACCATTCCTAAAACAATAAATAAATTTTTGAAATTCTGAGCCTGTATTTGATGAACCACATCCTTTAGCCCATCCACATTATGTCCCGTATCGCAAATGATCAAAGGAGACTCTCCCAATTTTTGCCACCGCCCTTTCAAGCCAGTCAATTTAATTACATTTTCAATGCCGTTTTGTATGTTTTGTGTTGTAATTCTATAGCCCAGCTTCTGAAGTACCTTAATAGACATTAATACACCGGGAATATTTTTCTTTTGATAGTCCCCTTTCAGTTCCGGATTCAGATTAGAAAATACAAGTTCACCCTGATCATATACATCTAACGTCAATGATGAATCCTTGGCATTTACTTTTTCCTTTGTCGAAAATATTTTACTGGCAAACACGATATCAGCATTAACTTCGGCAGCTTTGGCACAAAAAACAGGCTCAACTTCAGCCTGTAGTTCACTAATGACGACTGGAATACCTTCTTTAATTATTCCAGCTTTCTCTTTGGCTATTGCAGGCAATGTATATCCGAGTATATCCATATGATCATAACCAATGTTGGTGATTAAAGAAACAATGGGGGTAATCACATTTGTAGAATCTAATCGTCCTCCCAGGCCTGTTTCGATAACAGCAAAATCTACTTTATGAAAAGCAAAATAGTCAAATGCCATCGCCACGGTGATCTCAAAGAATGAGGGTTGTATTTTTTCTATTTCCTTCTTTATCCGGTTAACGAAATCAATTATATATTCCTGATCAATTTCCACTCCATTTATTTTGATCCGCTCTGTGAATTCCTTGAGATGAGGTGAAGTGTAAAGGCCTGTTTTATACCCAGCACTTTGCAAAATGGCAGCCATCATATGCGATGAACTTCCTTTGCCGTTAGTGCCGGCTATGTGAATCGATTTAAATTTCAGTTGTGGATTATCCAGTGCAGTGCATAGACTGATTGTATTTGTTAGATCTGCTTTGTAGGCAACCGCTCCTACCCGTTGAAACATGGGAAGGTTTTTATACAGATAATCCAATGCTGATTGATAGTCTCTAAACATAAGCCTGCGAAAGTAACAGGACTACCTGAAAATAAAAAAGCCACCCCTGAAGGATGGCTTTTTTTTTCGATGTTGCAATAAGATTATTTTCCTAACTTAATAAGCTTGTAGCCGAGTGATATTTGGATAACCTTATTTTTAAAATTAATTGGCGATGCTGTTGAAGATGGCTTAAATTCAACATCGGAAAGACCGATATTATAGCGTGCATCAAGTGTTAGCCCAAAAGGCAAATCCCAACCCGCACCAAAAGCAACTGCTACATCAGATTTTTTGTTGAAAAGGCTTTTTGCATCCTGTGTAGTCTTAACACTTCCTGCAGTGGTAACCAATTCAGACGTTGTAAGGAAACCAAACTGTGGCCCAACTTGAAGATTAAGACCAGCCGCCAGGTAAAGCTTTAACATGATGGGAACGTTGATGTAATCAAAATTAGCTTCATAGTTTTTTGCATCCACAGTAAAGTTACTTCCCTGTTTAGAAAACAGTACTTCAGGTTGAATACCAATCTTAGTAATTTTAACAAGAGCGAAAGCTCCACCGTGAAAGCCCGTGCGGTTGTCAATATTTGATGCTCCCTGATTTATGTCAAGTTTAGACAAATTAAGTCCACCCTTTAACCCGAAAGCGAACTGAGCTTGCCCAAAAGTCATTACACTTAGAGCTAATAGGCCAATAGACATCAAAATACTTTTCTTCATATAATTTTTATTTAGCAAGTCAAAGATAATAAAATAGTCTGGTTTTTATATGATCCTACTTTCCCAAGTATACTTGTAATCCTACTTTTAGGAAAAGTCCACCATCGATAGCTTTACCAGAAGATGATCCTGAACTATAGTAATTAACGCCATAGCCAATTTGTGGCTCAATAGCAACATGATCATTTAACATATAAGCATAACCTCCGGCTAACGACCAACCTGAGTTATTGACTTGACTTGTTGTGGAGTTTGGTGCATCACTCTTAGATGTGGATGAACCAACTTGAACTGTGGCCTGGGCATAAAACTTATCAAAATAGTAACGAGCAAATGGCACTAAAGAGATGCTAGTGGTGGTGACTTTTGAACTTTGATTATTGGCAGTATAGCTGCCCGAGCCAATATCTAGCCCTGCACCTGCAGCAAAATTATCCACAAAAAAGTATCCTACCTGAGGATAAAAATTTATTGAGCTTGTCTTTCCTGTGGTGGTGGTGGTTCCTCCGCTTTTGTATTTACTGGAATTAAAGTTTGTACTGAAACTTCCACCTACCAGAAATCTTCCTTTTGCAAATTGGCAATAGCCCATCGTGGATAAGCAAAAAATGATGGCTAGTGTTCCTATGATTTTTTTCATATGAGATTGTTTTAATAGAGTTAGTTACTTAAGCGCAAAATAATGACAATTATTGAGCCTGCCTTTAAAATTCTTTGATCAGTTGAATTTTTCGGTGAGAGCATTGGTGAGACCGAGGCTTGAGCTAATAGAATTTTATTGGAGACTTCGTTATTGAAGTGTACCTTGAATAAATAATTTAGTATACACCAGAATGATTAAGACTAATAAAGGCTTGAAGCCATCCGACCTTACTTCCAAACTTAAGCGATTTTGGACACTGTCAGGAGAAAAGATAAACTTAATTGAAAAGAACTATGATACTAGTAAAGGTTCGCCAGTCTTTACAATAGCAGGCAAGTATTCAACCCGGGGCTGGACGGAATGGACACAGGGCTTTCAATATGGGTCAGCCATTTTACAATTTGATGCAACCGGGGAAAAAGAGTTCCTGGAAACAGGTCGTAAAAAAACAGTAGAGCTAATGGCACCTCATGTAAGTCATATCGGTGTGCATGATCATGGATTTAATAATGTGAGTACCTATGGCAATTTACTCAGGCTGATGAAGGAAGAAAAAATTTCATTCAACGAGTGGGAGAATAATTTTTATAAATTAGCGCTGAAAATTTCCGGAGCAGTGCAAGCCAGCCGTTGGACTTCTATAAGTAACGGAGGGTTTATTCATTCCTTTAATGGCGCTCATTCATTATTTGTCGACACGATTCGCTCATGCCGCGCCCTGATTGTCAGCCACAGCTTGGGTCATATTTTTCAAGGAGAAGGTGACCGTAAAATAGATTTATTAGAACGTGCCATACAGCACATGCGTGCCACAGCCGATTATTCGATATTTTACGGTGAGGGCAGGGATGCCTATGATGTTTGCGGAAGAACAGCACATGAAAGTATTTTTAATGTGAAAGACGGAAACTTCCGGTGCCCGAACTCACAGCAAGGATATTCCGGATTCACTACCTGGACGAGAGGTCTCGCATGGGCCATGTGTGGCTTTGCCGAAGAGTTAGAATGGCTGGACACAGTTGACGAACAGGAACTTAAAAACTTAGGAGGAAAAGAAAGTATATCTTCTTTTATGCTGAAAGCAGCAAAGGCCACCTGCGATTTTTTTATTGAGAACACTCCTGCCGATGGTATACCCTACTGGGATACAGGTGCACCCAATCTTTATAAAGTGAATGATTATTTAAATAAAGCTGCCGATCCTTTCAATGCATTTGAACCCGTGGATAGTTCGGCAGCAGCTATTGCTTCGCAAGGGTTGTTACGACTCGGGAAATTTCTTCAAGGCAAAAACGATGCGCTCGCGCCACACTATTGGCAAGCCGGACTCACCGTATTAAATACCTTACTCGATGAACCTTACCTAAGCACAAATTCTTCTCATCAGGGTTTAATACTTCATTCCATTTATCACCGTCCAAATGGTTGGGATTATGTTCCGCCAGGGAGTAAAATTCCCAACGGTGAATCCAGTATGTGGGGCGATTACCATGCACGAGAAGTGTGTCTTTACCTGGATCGGATTATCCAAAATAAAAATTATTATACATTCTTTAATTGTGTGTAATGAATGCAAAGCCATTAACCGACCTCTCACAATTGTGCATTCATACCATCACCACCAAGCCGTGGAGTATTGAGACATCAGCACAGAATTTTTCCAAGGCCGGTGTAAAAGGAATTACAGTTTGGCGTGATGCTTTAGAGGGGCGAAACATAAAGCAAACCGGTCAACTGCTGCGTGATTATGGCTTGAACATCGTTTCACTTTGCAGAGGCGGATTTTTTCCGAGCAAAGATCCAGCAAAACGAAAAGTAGCCTTAGCAGATAACAGAAGGGCAATTGATGAAGCTGCAGAACTGGGAACTTCCATGATCGTTCTTGTATGTGGCTCCGATCCGGCCCAATCATTGGAAGAGTCCAGGAAACAAATACGCGATGGCATTGCAGCTATTATCCCTGACGCAAAAGCAGTTGGAGTAAAGCTGGCCATTGAACCACTTCACCCCATGTATGCCGACACACGCTCGGCTATCAATACGCTCGCGCAAGCCAATGACATGGCTATCGAATTGAATTCACCATTTGTTGGTGTGGCCGTTGATGTATATCATCTTTGGTGGGATCCCTCTTTGGAGAAGGAAATAAAACGATGTGGAGAAAACAACCATCTTTTTGCTTTTCATATCTGTGATTGGAATGTGCCTACTGCAGATCTTTTGCTGGATCGTGGTCTCATGGGAGAAGGTTGTATCCCCGTCAGAAAGATTAGATCTTGGGTGGAGGCAACCGGATTTAGAGGCTTTTATGAAGTGGAAATATTTTCCACTAAATTTTGGAAAGAAGATCAAGCGCAATTTCTCAATAAGATAATAACGGCATATAAAGAAAATTCTTAAAAATGAAAGAACACAAAGTAGGAATTATCATGAACGGGGTAACGGGACGGATGGGAACCAATCAGCACCTGTTAAGATCCATAGCCGAGATTATTAAACAAGGCGGTGTAAAACTCAGCGCAGGCGAAACGATCATGCCTGATCCAACTCTTGTAGGCCGTGATCTCAGTAAACTAGAAAAGTTAGGTGCCATGTCTGGTGTGAAAAAAATGACCACCAATCTGGCCGATGCTCTTGCAGACCCATCTAACATTATTTATTTTGATTCGCAGACTACAGGAAGAAGAGCGGAAGCAGTTCGACAGGCCGTTAAAGCCGGAAAGCATATCTACTGCGAAAAACCAATAGCCGTTGATACAAAGACAGCATTGGAGCTTTACAAATTGTGCACCGATGCAAAATTAAAGAATGGTGTAGTGCAAGATAAACTATGGTTGCCGGGCATATTGAAATTAAAACGACTTATTCAGCAAGGCTTTTTTGGAAAAATACTCTCCGTAAGAGGTGAGTTTGGGTATTGGGTATTTGAAGGTGACTCTATTCCTGCACAGCGTCCATCATGGAATTATAGAAAGGAAGATGATGGAGGAATTATAGTGGATATGTTGTGCCACTGGCGATATGTGTTGGACAATGTATTTGGTAAAGTAAAAGCAGTTTCATGTCTTGGTGCCACACACATCCCTAAGCGAATTGATGAACAAGGAAGGGCTTATTCCTGCACTGCAGATGATGCAGCCTATGCAACATTCGAACTGGAAGGCGGTGTCATTGCACATTTCAATTCATCATGGACAGTGCGTGTAAGACGCGATGATCTGCTTACTTTACAAGTAGACGGAACAAAAGGATCCGCAGTAGCCGGCTTGCGCGAATGCTACATTCAACATTACGGAAACACACCAAAGCCAGTGTGGAATCCTGATATTTCTCAGCCTATCAATTTTTTTGAAGGCTGGTCAAAAGTGCCCGAGCAAGAGACTTATGATAATGCATTCAAAGCACAATGGGAATTATTTCTAAAGCACGTAGTAAAAGATGAGCCTTTTCCATGGGATTTGCGCGATGGCGCGCGTGGAGTTCAGTTAGCTGAGAAAGGAATTGAAAGTTGGAGCAAGCGCTGTTGGGTTGATGTGCCTGAACTTTATTAATTCAAGATTCAAATTCAAAATTGTCTTTCGCTTACCTTGAATCTTAAACTTTGAATCTGTTTATGAAAAAAGTAGCATTAGTTACAGGCGGAAGCCGCGGTATTGGTTTAGGGATTGCCAGTCATCTGATAAAAAATGGTTTTGACATTGCTATCAATGGCGTACGCGAAGAGTTTTTAGTAAGCGATGTTTTAAAAACCCTAAGAGGTTCAGGAGCTGATGTATTGTATTGCCAAGGCGATGTCTCTACGTCAGTGGATAGAATGAAAGTAGTGCAAAAAGTGAAAGATCATTTCGGGAGATTGCATGTGTTGGTTAACAATGCTGGTATTGCTCCCCGGGAAAGGCGCGATATTTTAGAAACTTCAGAAGAGAGTTTTGATCAGGTGCTTTCTACTAACCTCAAAGGGAATTACTTTTTAACACAATACATTGCCAACTGGATGATTGAGCAAAAAAAATCAGATCATGAGTTCACGGGTTCTATCATTAATATCTCTTCCATATCTGCCACCGTTGCGTCTATAAATCGTGGAGAATACTGTATATCGAAAGCGGGACTTAGCATGGCCACACAACTCTTTGCGGTGCGATTAGGAGAGTTTGATATTCCTGTCTATGAGGTTCGCCCTGGAATAATTAGCACGGACATGACGTCAGGTGTAAAAGATAAATATGATAAACTGATTGAAGGCGGATTGACTGTTCAAAAGCGATGGGGATATCCTGAAGATGTAGGCAAGGTTGTATCTGCCCTTGCTTCAGGGAGTTTTCCCTACTCCACTGGTCAAGTTATTATGGTGGACGGAGGCCTTACAATTCCGCGGTTGTAATTCTGCCTAAAGTCATGACAATTTTAGGGACATTAATTAGCTTTTAGACATTACGCCTTTAATCAAAATAATACTATGCAAGATCTTTCAACCGAAAACAAGAGTGTTATTAAACAAGTCATAAGTCTGCCTGTACTAGTAGCTGCGTTGGGTTACATGGTAGATATGTACGATCTATTTTTATTTAGTATTGTTCGCATCCCAAGTTTGAAATCTTTAGGCCTTACGGGAGACAGCTTGTTGGAAGATGGTATTTTTCTATTGAACCTTCAGATGGCAGGTTTGCTAATAGGGGGTATTGTTTGGGGAGTTATCGGAGACAAAAGAGGGAGACTTTCTGTGCTTTTTGGTTCTATTCTAATTTATTCATTGGCCAATATTGGCAATGGCTTTGTTACAACAATGGGTCAGTATGCAGTGCTAAGATTCATTGCAGGCTTTGGATTAGCAGGAGAACTCGGTGCAGGAATTACGCTTGTGGCCGAGATATTGCCCAAAACCATTCGAAGTTATGGAACCACATTAGTAGCCACCATGGGTGTATTGGGAGCCATCCTGGCCTATTTTGTTACATACCTTTTTGACTGGCGACTATCCTATTTTATTGGTGGGGGGTTGGGCTTGATACTTCTGATTCTTCGCATTAGCGTTTTTGAATCGGGCATGTTCGAAAAGTTGAAGACTAAAAATATTAAACGAGGAAATTTGATGATGTTGTTCGGTGATAAAACTAGGCTGATCAAGTATGTGAATAGTATCCTCATCGGATTACCCATCTGGTTTGTAGTAGGCATTCTCATCACCTTTTCTCCAGAATTTGGAAAAGCACTTGGGCTTTCTGAACCTGTTGAAGCAGGCAAGGCAGTTATGTTTGCTTTTGCAGGCCAAGTAGTGGGCGATATATTGAGCGGTTTTCTTAGTCAGTACCTAAAAACCAGAAAGAAGATAATTCTTATTTTCATCATCCTTTCATTCTGCTTTGTACTTGTCTATTTATTGGTTCCTGTAACCAGTGTAACTATCTTCTATGCAATTTGCGTGTGTCTGGGACTATGCAATGGATACTGGACTCTTTTCGTTACAGTAGCAGCGGAACTTTTTGGAACAAATTTGCGTGCTACCGTTGCAACTACTGTTCCTAACTTTGTAAGAGGAGCAGTCATTCCGCTCACCGCCCTTTTTGTTATTGGAAAAAGTTATGTAGGGATCGTCTACAGCGCTTTGATCATTGGGGTGTTTGCTTTTGCAGTTGCCCTGTTGGCACTTCGGTACCTAGAGGAGACGTATTCAAAAGACCTCGATTATACAGAACAATAGTCCAACGTATTTTGTAGTAGCGTTTGATAAGAATTGGAGTATCACAAATTGTAATTCATAAATAAAAGTGCTTTATGAAAACTTCTAGAAGAGACTTTATCGCAAAATCTATCCTGGCTACGGCTGGCATTTCCACAAGTTTAAATTCTTTAGCCAGCGCTCCCAGACCAACGGCTGGAAGAACTTCGACTATCAATAGACCCGGGTCATTTACAATTAACATCTTTTCAAAGAATCTGCATTGGCTAAATTATTCTGAAATGGCTTCAGCCGTTGCTGAGATGGGGTTCGATGGAATAGATCTTACCGTGCGCCCTGAAGGGCACGTCTTGCCCGAAAAGGTTACGGAAGATTTGCCCAAGGCAGTGGAAGCAATAAAGAAAGCCGGACTCAAGGTACACATGATTACCACTGCGATCATTGATGTAGACAGCCCATTTGCGGAGTCGATCTTAAAAACGGCAAGCTCATTGGGAGTGGCCTATTATCGCATGGGTTGGATTCAGTATGATGAAAAAATTACCATGGAGGATAACTTAAAAAGTATCCAGAGCCGACTAACCAAGTTGGCAGAGCTCAATAAAAAATATAATATCCAAGGTCATTATCAAAATCACTCAGGTTCTAGTTTTGGTTCGCCCATCTGGGATTTATGGTTGGTACTCAAAGAAATTAATTCACCGTGGATTGGTTCACAGTACGATGTGCTGCATGCAACCCTGGAGGGCTCCAATTCGTGGACACTCGGATTAAAACTTTTAAAGCCCTACATCGGCACCTTGGATATTAAAAATTTCCAGTGGGCAAAGAAGGATGGCAAGTGGGTCGCTGAGATTGTTCCTTTAAGGGAAGGCATGATTGATTTCAAAAAATACTTCAAGCTAATTAAGGAATATAATATACAGGGACCTCTTTCTATTCATTATGAATATCCGCTTGGCGGTGCTGAAAATGGAGCAAAGGTGATCACCTTAAAAAGAGAAGAGGTACTTGCTGCTATGAAAAAAGACCATGCCATTCTTAAAAAATTAATAATAGAAGCGGGTTTGATATAATTGCAAGCACAGGCCGTAAATAAAAAAAACGTAGCACCAAACTATCATTTGGTACTACGTTTATTCTTTACGGGTATGTTACCTGAACTGGTGGTGAGCTACCCCAGATATGATTTCAAAGTTTTGCTTCGTGAGCTATGTCTAAGTCTTCTGGTGGCTTTCTCCTTTATTTGACGAACTCGTTCACGGGTTAAGCTGAATTTCTCACCGATTTCTTCCAGTGTCATTGCCTGTTGGCCGTTTAGTCCAAAATAGAATGACATGACATCCGCTTCCCGCTGGGTAAGTGTAGAAAGAGTACGTTGAACTTCTCTTTTCAATGAATCTACCATTAATCCAGAGTCAGGTGTCACCTCGCTGTCATTTTCAAGAACATCGAGAAGACTATTTTCTTCACCCTGAACAAAGGGAGCGTTCATGGATACATGACGACCGCCAACTTTCAACGTGTCAACCACCTCTTCTGTAGTCACCTGCAATACTTCTGCCAATTCCTCTGGTGAAGGCTCGCGCTGAAATTTTTGCTCTAGTTCAGAAAATGATTTAGAAATTTTATTGAGAGACCCCACTCGGTTCAATGGAAGTCGAACGATACGGGATTGTTCTGCAAGTGCCTGCATAATCGACTGACGAATCCACCACACCGCATAGGAAATGAATTTAAACCCTCTCTTCTCGTCAAATCGTTTAGCAGCTTTAATCAATCCTACATTACCTTCATTTATTAAATCTCCAAGAGTAAGACCATTATTTTGATATTGTTTGGCCACAGAAACTACAAAGCGGAGATTAGCTTTAGTTAGTTTTTCAAGTGCCATCTGATCACCTTCCCTGATTCTTTGGGCTAATATTACCTCCTCATCAGAGGTGATCAAATCCACTTTACCAATCTCTTGTAAATACTTATCCAGGGATTGGCTTTCCCGGTTCGTAATCTGTTTGCTTATTTTTAGTTGTCTCATTAGTTATGGAACATGTGGTTGCTAAATAAGTTCAAAAAGGCTTTCCTGTATTGCATTTCACAAAAATAGAGGCCAAATTGAGGCTATATGGCCTCTAATTGAGCCCTCACAGTTTTATGGTAATGAAGGACACGCAAAGATAGTCAAAATCCCCCCAATTGAGGCATTATTTGCTCAAATGGTAGAATCAACATTTCACCGGGGCATAATGATGCTCGAATTACCTCTTGGATAATTAGAAGTTTCCTTTAGCAAACTAGTCTTTGTTGAATAGTAAGATAACCTTAACTTGAGATGCACTTCTAGTTAAGTTGTAAGCGAACTTGAAGTAACTAATGTGCTTATTATTAACTAATTATTAATTAAAATTAAAGCAAATCAGAAATGATCGACAGAAGGAAATTTATTCGGCACACGTTGGCAGGTGCTGCCGGCATAACGCTAAGTCAAAATGCTTTTTCCAAAATACTGCTTCCGCAGAAAAAAGAAAAATTAGGTGTCGCACTGGTAGGCCTTGGGTACTACAGCACCGATCTTCTGGCCCCTGCTCTTCAATTAACGAAACGTTGCTACCTGGCTGGCGTTGTTACCGGCACGCCATCTAAAGCAGAAAAGTGGAAGCAGAAGCATAGCCTCGCTGATAAAAACATTTATAACTATCAGGATTTTGATTCAATCGCTAATAACGATGACATAGACATTGTGTATGTTGTGCTCCCTCCTTCTATGCATGCAGAGTATACCATACGGGCAGCCAAAGCCGGCAAACATGTATGGTGTGAAAAACCTATGGCAATGACGGAGGTGGAATGCAAAAGTATGATCGATGCTTGTTCCAGGAATAAAGTAAAGCTGAGTATTGGTTACCGAATGCAGCATGAACCAAATACTATGCAAATCATACAATTCAGAAAAGACCTCACCTATGGAAAAGTGATGAAGGTAGAAGCTTCTGCTGGCTACTTCGATCCGCGCACCGACCATTGGAAGCAAAAGAAAAACCTCGGAGGTGGTTGCATGTACGATATGGGTGTGTATCCTTTAAATGCCGCCCGCTACAGTACAGGATTAGAACCAATTGCTGTAACAGCAGAAGCTTCTACAACAAGACCTGCTATTTACAAGGAAGTTGAAGAGACAATGAAGTTTGACCTGGAGTTTCCTGGTGGCGTGAAGGCTGCATGCGAAACAAGTTTTGGGAAAGGTATGAACGATCTCATGGTCACTTGTTCGAAGGGTTGGTATAAGCTCTCACCTTTTCAGGCGTATAGTGGGGTCAATGGCATCACAAGCAATGGAACTAAATTGAATGCTACAATTGCGAATGAGCAAGCCACTCAAATGGACGATGATGCTTTGGCAATTATCAATAGTAAGCCAGCAATAGTACCTGGAGAGGAGGGCTTAAAAGACATCAAAGTGGTGGAGGCAATTTACCGTTCGGTGAAGGAAAAGAAACGAGTCGTGATTTAGAATCATCAGGGATTCACAAATAACTCAACCACCAATCCTTATGTGTACTCTTATACCGATCATAGAGTTTGCACACAGGATAGAGTAAAACAATCAGCGTTATCCACGCAACATACACCCACGCAAGTGTAACGCCACCTTCAGGTGTAATCCCTCCAAATGATTTGGAGAAATGAAGATCAATTTCTGAAAAATATTTTCCAGTCTGATACATAAAAAGTGCAAGAACGATGGCATGTATGATAAAGAAGTGCAGTACGTGTCAACAAAAAGATGGATAGCCTTTTTTTGGTTTTGCGATGTCGGCTTAAGTATGGAAATTCCAGAAAGAAAGACAACGGTAGGTGCACAAAAGTGAGTAATCCATCGAGTGAAGAACAAAGCCGGATTTGTTTGTGTCGGATCGAAAATGAATGCGGGAGTATGAAAGAAATCACGCACGTGATCAAGCGCCACGATGACCATGACAATTCCACGCATCAGGTCAATGGAAGATATTCTTCCTTTCTCGGTAATAATAGTATCCATCATCAAGCAAAGTTTTATCGTTTGTAAATTGGATTGCAATGCGATGTTAAAAAAGGTACTTTACCTTCCAAAATTTGAAATCAAATAAATATATTTTGGCCAAACTACCAGCAGACCTGTAAATTATTCCCCTATGCTTCACCTGAAACAAATTTTTAAACCTGGCCTTCTAGCTGTTACATTGATCTCGATCATGATCATTTTCCATTCGTGTAATCAACCGACTGCGCCCCGTGTACTGGTTTTTTCAAAAGCAAAAGGATGGAAGCACTCCTGCATTCCATTTGGCATTGCTGCTATTCAGAAATTGGGAAAGGAAAATAGCTTCCTGGTGGATACCACCAAGAACGCAGCATATTTTAATGACGACAGTTTAAAAAAATATCATGCCGTCATTTTTAATAGCACTACGCGTAATGTTTTGAATGCTGAACAACAGGCAGCATTTGAGCGATACATTCAGGCCGGAGGTGGATACGTTGGCATTCACGCAGCTGCCGATACAGAATATGAATGGCCTTGGTATGATAAACTAATGGGGGCACATTTTTCCAGTCACCCTCATAACTCAAATATTCGCAAAGCTACTGTCAACGTAACGGACAAGAATCATATCTCAACATCAGGATTACCAGACAAATGGGAACGGACGGACGAGTGGTATAACTATAAATCTTTTTATCCTGGAATTAAAGTACTTGCCTACCTCGATGAGAATACCTACGAAGGCGGAACAAATGGAAGCAATCATCCAATTGCCTGGTACCATGAGTTTGATGGCGGTCGTGCCTTCTACACAGGAGGCGGCCATGAAGATTCAAGTTACAGTGAACCGTTATTCCTCAATCATCTTCTTGGAGGCATTAAATATGCAATGGGCGATGGTAAATTAGATTATGGTAAAGCATATGCCGTTGTGGTTCCGGAAGAGAATAGGTTTGTAAAAACTATTCTTATGAATGATTTGAATACACCCATGGAACTTGCTGTTTCAAACGATGGACGGATATTTTTTACTGAATTACGGTCAGCAAATCTTACCATGTATAACACCGCCACCGGAAAGTATTCTCTGGTGCATCAATTCAATGTTGCGACCAAAGGTGGAACTGGGTTGATTGGCGTCACATTGGATCCTGATTTTGATTCGAATAATTTTCTTTACGTCTACTACACTCCTCCCACGGATAAAGAACCGATCATCTTTAACCTTTCGCGCTTTACTCTGAAAGATGATAACACACTTGATCTGTCTTCAGAAAAAATTGTATTACAAGTTCCTGTGGAAGAAAATAGTGGAGCGCATCACGGTGGCTCATTAGCATGGGATAAAGAAGGAAATTTATTCCTATCCACGGGCGATAGTTCAAGCCCTTTTCCATCTAATGGTTATGCGCCCTTAGATGAACGCCCCGGGGTTGAGTTTTACAGCCTCGATGCCCAGCGTGCTGCATCCAATACCAATGATTTGAAAGGAAAAATTTTAAGAATTCATCCTGAAGCTGATGGAACCTATACGATCCCTGAAGGGAACCTTTTCCCGGAAGGAACAGAAAAGACAAAACCAGAAATTTACACTATGGGTTGCCGGAACCCCTATCGTATTGCGGTTAATCCAAAAACCTCTGTGCTCTATTGGGGTGAGATAGGTCCTGATGCCGGAAAAGATAGCGTGCAAGGACCGCGTGGCTATGATGAATTTAACCAGGCCAAGAAAGCAGGCAATTATGGATGGCCCTATTTTGTTGGAAATAATCAGGCGTATCCGAAGTGGGATTTTGCAACTAACACGGCTGGCCCTCTATATAATTCTGAAGCTCCTATTAATAACTCCCCTAACAATACAGGACTCAACAATCTGCCACCGGCAACATCAGCCATGATCTGGTATCCCTATGCTGCCTCAAAAGAATTTCCCGAACTAGGTCAAGGCGGACGCAGTGCTATGGCTGGTGAGTTTTATACGTTCGATAAGAATTCAACTTCTGCTAACAAGTTTCCCGAATATTATAACGAAGCATTATTTGTATTTGATTGGATGAGAAACTGGGTGATGGCCTTGCGGTTTGATGGTGATGAAAACTATAAGAGCAACGAACCATTCATGATGTCGAATGGTGATTTTAGAAGGCCAATTGATCTTGCCTTTGGCAGTGATGGTGTTATGTACATGCTGGAATATGGATCAGTTTATGGAGCAGATAATGAAGATGCACGTCTGGTAAAAATCGAATACAATAGTGGCAATCGCGCACCAATTGCAAAAGCTGGTGTTGTCGATTCCGCGGCAACCGCTCAACTGGATAAAAAAGTTTTTCTTACGTCTGAAAGAGCAGTGCCATTGGGCAGAGAAGTAATTGGAGCAAGTCCATTAAGAGTATTGTTTAGTAGCCGCGGCTCTGGCGATCCAGATGATGATGACCAAATAACCTATGAATGGCTGTTTGATGGTAAGACTGTAGGATCTTCAAGCTCCAATCCTTCTTATACCTATGCACAACCTGGTATCTATCATGCCATCCTGAAAATTAAAGATCAGTCCGGTGCTGTGGGTATTGATTCTGTTATGGTAAAGGTTGGAAATGAAATACCAGAGGTGGCGATTTCTTCATCTGATAACAAGTCCTTCTTTTGGGAAAAGAAGTCTTTTAGTTATTCTGTAAACGTTGCTGACAATGAAGAGAAAGCAATCGACTCAAAAAAGATTTCTGTCTCATTAGAATATAATGCCGAACCTGGTGGACTATCATCAAATAATGAAAGTCAATCTATTGGCGCATCATTGATCAGCAATAGCGATTGCAAAGCGTGCCATACTGTAGATAAAATTTCTATTGGCCCCTCCTATTCTGCGGTTGCCCAAAAATATAAAGGAAAGGCTGGTGCTATTTCTGAACTCTCCAAGAAAATCATTGTGGGAGGTGGTGGTAATTGGGGAACTGAACATGTGATGGCAGCCCATCCACAAATTTCAACACAGGATGCAAATGAAATAGTAAAGTATATATTATCGCTGGCGGATATTAAAAAACCAAAAACTGTTTTGTCAACGCAAGGTAGAATTGCATTGACCCAACATAAAGCGGATGAGCCTCGCGGAGTTTATACGCTAACTGCAACCTATACTGATAAAGGAAGCAATGGGATTGAGCCGCTTATAGGTAGCGATATTGTCAAACTAAGAAATGCTAAGGTCAAGACTGTTTATGCCGATGCCCATGTAGGCTTCCAAAGGTTTGGTAATAGCCTTAGCCAGGCAAGCCACAAGTCTTTCATCTTGCTGAAAAATATAGACCTGACCGGAATTAAGAAGTTCACGTATGAGTATGCCTCTAAAGACAAAGACGGGTCCATTGAGGTTAGACTTGATTCACAGGCTGGCTCTGTAATCGGAACTACTTCTTACAAAGCAACAGGTGGTTGGGACAAAAATGCGATGGTAACAGGACAAGTAGCAATTCCGACTGCTGGTAAGCATGATGTTTACTTTTTTGTAATGAAGCCCGATGTTCCTAACAAGGATATCATCAATTTGAAGAGTATTCAGTTTGAGCAATAGAATAAGAAGGGATACTAAATCAAAATTGTATTCCCAAGGAATAACCTGGCCAAAGATCACTGCTCAATTTGAAAATTTCACCAGTTGAAATTTTTATGCTTTTTATCTTATAATCGTCTTGTGGTTTATATAAAAAATAATTTAGTGAAGCTCCAACAAATAGATACATAGATCGCCATCTCTTACCAAAATCAAAATTAAACCGGTTTACCAGGTTGAATGACTTGTCAAAATTTAAAGTTCTATTTAGGTGTAAAATTTCACACCATAACTCATCTGTTTTTTTCTATTGTTGCCATCTGTGGGTAGCATACTAGATTTGTTGTAGAGAATCTTTTGGAATCCATATCCAAATCCCCATGTTTCCTGAATGGGATCATACCCCATACGAGTTAGTCCGTATTTCACCCTTCTCACAAAATTCTGTACATTCATCCTCCCAATGACTATGAAAAGTTATTATTAAAACAATTCAATTCTACCAAACCCAAAATTTTATGAAAAATGTTTTTTTAGCTTTGTTTTTTG
>JANOLM010000479.1:0-3431 GCA_031419815.1 Bacteroidia bacterium | reverse complement strand
CGACAAATCAATCGCTGTACTCCCTTTCACCGACATGAGTCCCAATCACGATCAGGAGTATTTGGGCGATGGAATAGCCGAAGAGATCATCACGGCTTTGTCTGGCATAAAAGAGCTGAAAGTAATAGGACGTACTTCTTCTTTTCAGTTTAAGGGTGACAAAGTGGATCTGCGCGACATAGGAGAAAAACTCGATGTGGCAACTGTGCTGGAGGGAAGTGTGCAGAAGGCAGGAGACAATGTCCGCATCACCGCACAGTTGATAAAAGTAAAGGATGGATCTCATATCTGGTCTGAACGGTACGACCGAAAAATGATTGATATTTTTTCGGTTCAGGATGAGATATCTAAGCATATTTCAGAAAAACTGAAATTAACATTGTTTGAAAGGCCTGGGGGAGTTACAGAAAATATCCCCACTAAGAATATGGAGGCATATGAGATGTGGCTTAAGGGTAATCATTTTATTCGAAATGGTCCCGAAGACGCAGAGAAAGCCGTTACGTTTTTTCAAAAAGCAATTAACCTCGACTCCACATATGCCGAGGCATACCTAGGTCTGGCCTGGGGATATTTTTTTTCTACTGAATTTGGTGTAAGGAATAATGTTTGGTTAGCTAAAGTAAAAGGGGCTGTAGAGAAAGCGCTATCACTTAACCTGAGAGAAGAGAAGTCCTATGAATTAATGCTGGCGATATACCTTTGTGAATGGAATTGGGTGGCTGGAAAGCGTGAGTACGATAAATGGTTTTCGGTGAATTCTAGCGGTGCCACCTCGCAGGCGGTTTACTTGCGCATGGTTTACGGGGACTTCCGCCAGGCGATTCAGATGCAGGAAGAGTTTGTGAAAAAGGATCCGTTGAACCTGGAAGCATTAAGGATATTGGCTTCAAATTACACACATGATAAACAGTATAGGAAAGCGCGGGGAATTTTAAAAAAAGCTCTGGAAATAGACACGGCCTATAGTTACGCATATATATCCATGGGCTGGAATTATTATTTAGAGAGAAACTATGAACTTGCTTTTAAAAATTATGAAGAGGCTTTGAAACTTGTTCCTGACAGCAAATACATCCTCCAATTATATTGCATCGCACTGGCGTCCTCCGCACAAAAAGATCGGGCAAAAAGACAATTCAAAATTTTGAATGAGGATTCTCAAATTTCTGATGCGTTCAAGGCCGAATTTTATTTTGCGCTCGGTGAACTTGATCAGGCATTCAGACTCCTTAACACTGCTTATGAAAGAAGGGATCCCTATTTGGCTAACCTTAGGGTAGGAGCCATCTATGATCCCTACCGCTCTGATCCTCGCTTTCAGGAGTTGATGAAGAAAATGAATTTTCCGAATATCCAATAGCTTTTTATTACAATGCCTTCTTCTGATTTGAGGCTACTCCAAGGGTCAATAAATATGAGCCGTGCTTTTGCTTCCGGACGATCATTAAATTTAAGAAAATACCCTCAAACTATTCCCGGTCAATTCAGTGTTGTATTTTTTTAAGGCTTTGGTTGCAGGCCCCGTCTTTACTGAACCAGCTTTATCAAAAATACTTCCGTGGTTGGGGCAAAGAAAATCTTGTTGCGTAGTGCGGTAATTGACATTCGTTCCGGCATGGGTGCACGCCCGGCTCAAAGCCGTAAACTCACTGCTTGATATTCTGGCCACGATCACTCCATCTTTTGAAAGGGAGCCTCCTGCACTTACCAAGGCTGAGTTTTCAGGCACTGAAAGATCAAGGGTAAAATCAACATTGGGGGCGGGGTCATCGTTGCTATTGCAAGAAACAAAACTACACCCGGCACACGCCATCAGGGTGCCAGTGCCCATGTATTTTAAAAATTCGGAACGATCCATATGTTTTTATTTTATGCTACGCGTGTAGGCTTTTTAAAAATCTGATCAGAAAGTTTTATGCCAAGCATTAGTGCTACCCAACCCAAAAGAGTGATATGCTCTGCATAACTTCCGCCTGCATTAGGGAATGAACCTTGAACGCGCGACAAGTATGTCATGAAGAAAATTAGCCACACATAATAAAGATAAAGTAACATAATGATCGAAAATTGTTTGGGACTTAGTTTTGATTGCTTGTGCAATTGCTCTAACCATGGCATGGCAAAGATAAAAGAATATGCGATGAACCCTCCGGCAACGCGATAAGGCACCAATTGAATTTCCGAAA
The DNA here is from genome assembly GCA_031419815.1 of Bacteroidia bacterium. Lineage (GTDB taxonomy): Bacteria > Bacteroidota > Bacteroidia > Cytophagales > Cyclobacteriaceae > ELB16-189. The sequence goes on along the minus strand of JANOLM010000479.1, from coordinate 1,242 downwards.
AATATATATAGGAAAGAAGCTCACACAGGTGTATGCCGTGAGCGATTGCAAAAATTAAAAAGTATTGTTCCGATAAAATAAGTTTGATGTTAATCATAGAATGTTTCTGAAATAGAAAAATAAAGCTAAAGATGGCTAAGGATGCTCTTCCTGAAAACCGGGTGACAGCTTGTAATGCTTCCAGGGTCACTCCGTAATTAATAAGTGCAAAGAGGGCAATAGCCACTTCGATAATTAGCGTAGTGAGGAAGGCATTTTTATAATTCATTAGGCTTTGTATTTGTGATACGAGGTAACCTCTCATTTGAAGGATGAGGTGGTCAAAGGCAAGGTTTTTAGAGATGCCTTAATTTTAAAGATCAAAAAAGAATACCACAACAGCAAGATCCAACTCCAGCAAAAAAGAATGTAAACAATTGCACGATTTTTTTTTGCTACCCAGGCAGTATGCAATAAGACTACCAAATAGCGAAAAGAAATTTGCTGACGCCTACTGCCTGCCTTTTTCATGGTTTCAACCTGAGCCTCTGATTGGACTTACTTTCAATTTCTTTCCTGTTCATCAGCATCTTTCTGGATTTTCCTGTCGCAAACATTTCACCCTGATCATTATAGTAAGGGCTCATGACATTGCCAGATTGACCTGAAGGTGAAACAGTTTCGCCACTTTCTATATTGGAAAAGTCAGTGACCTTTCGCAAAGCCGGCCCCGAGGTAACTGGAAAATAACCTGTGGTGTCTAAACTAAAACTCAAGTTGTTGAGCACTTCGCTTCCACCATCCACGGAATAGGGACCAACATTGAAAAATCTATCAAGGGGTTTAACGGCTGCCAGTGGATGAGCATGTGTAAGGGTATGGATTTTTCCCCAGATCCATTGCTCTGGTTTTGAGCCACAGGTTTTCGTAAGTAATTCCAGAGTTTTGACGGCAGATTTTTCAAAAATAACGGCACGTGTTTCTTTACTTTCTTTTGTGCGTACATCATCCCACCACGGAGAAGTATCATTTTTTAAAAAGGCAGCATAAGAGTTTTTAGGAATGGAGGTGGCAAGAATAGTCTTGTTAGCAGCCACGCCAATCTCATCGCTCATGGTCGCATACATAATCTGCGAAAGCATATTGTAATAAACGGAAGGCGCTGTGTCTGTTGATTTGTGATTTCCATCCCATGTTTCTAATTGTTGAATAATTGGATTGTACGCTGTCTTGTTCAGAGTCTTCAAGACAGAAGCGATTTCT
>JANOLM010000478.1:0-40795 GCA_031419815.1 Bacteroidia bacterium | reverse complement strand
CACTACAAAGTTTATATGAAACAATAGACACAAAAGAATTCCAACTACAAGATTTAAAAGATCATATCGAAAATCTCTTAGCCCGGTATCGTGACCTTACTGCTTCTGTTTATAACGATCCCTTGTATAAGGAAAATTCGTGGTTGGTGGCGTTTGAAAGAGATCTGGAGTCAATTCATCAGGAGATACTCTTATTAGCCCCTTGGCTGAATACGCTATCGATACCCGAAAAATTTAAAAGCTTGAAAATAATTTCCGAAATCCCTACGCTTGCGCAATTGGCGAAAATGGATCGTGAAATAAAACCTGAGCTAACGCAATTACTTAAGACTGAACATAAAATTGAAGAAACCCAATGGCTTCATCATTTCGAGCAATCCGTTTACCAGGCAAGTAAGTATGCACGAGAACGTATCGCTACATTACAAACTATGTCTGTGCAATGTTATGAATTTGCAGATATGGAATATGATTTTCTGTACGATAAGGCACAACATCTGTTGGTGATTGGCTGTACGGTAGATGAACACCATCGCGATGCGGGTCATTACGATCTGCTGGCCTCAGAAGCCAGACTTGGTTTATTTGTAGCCATTGCGCAAGGGAAACTTCCACAGGAAAGTTGGTTTGCATTAGGCAGAAGACTAACCACTGCGGGTAACACACCAGTTCTTCTTTCCTGGAGTGGATCCATGTTCGAATATCTGATGCCCGGATTAATAATGCCCACCTATGAAAACACATTGTTGGACGAAATGTGTATTGGGACAGTGAGAAAGCAAATTGAGTATGGTGAGCAGCAAGACGTGCCATGGGGCATTTCAGAATCTTGCTACAATATTGTTGATGCTCAGCTTACCTATCAGTATAAAGCCTTTGGAATTCCAGGGCTTGGTTTTAAACGTGGGCTTGGCCAGGATTTGGTTATAGCGCCCTATGCTACAACGCTTGCGTTAATGGTGGATCCACAGGCGGCATGCAGTAATCTGGAAAGAATGCAGGCCGAAGGATTTGAAGGAAGGTATGGATTTTATGAATCGATTGATTTTACACCGGTGCGATTATCACCTGGTCAATCGCATGCAACAATAAAAACTTTTATGGTGCATCATCAGGGCATGAGCCTTCTTTCTCTAGCCTATCTTCTGCTGCAACAGCCGATGCAAAAAAGATTTGAAGCCGATGCACAATTTCAAACGGCTCTGCTATTACTACAGGAACGCGTACCAAAATCTACAGGATTCTATTCAGGCTCTTCAGACAGTGAAAAGAGTACACCCATTTCCGTTACGTCAGAAATTCGCGTTATTAAAACAGCCGATACCCCTGTGCCCGAAGTTCAACTGTTATCCAACGGACGGTATTTCGTAATGCTTTCAAATGCCGGTGGCGGTTATAGCCGATGGAGAGAAACAGCGGTAACACGCTGGCGCAAAGATACCACGTGCGATAATTGGGGTACATTTTGTTATATCAACGATCGTGACAACGGTGCGTTCTGGTCGACAGCGCATCAACCATCCTTAAAAGAAGCAAATCATTATGAAGCGATATTTTCACAAGGTCGGGTAGAATTTCGCAGACGTGACGATGAGGTGGAAACCTACACCGTGGTAATTGTCTCTCCGGAAGATGACATAGAAGTAAGGCGCATACACCTTACCAATCATTCCAAAACGAAAAGAAATTTGGAAGTCACCAGCTATGCAGAGGTAGTTTTGACAGCTGCCGCAGCCGATGATTCACATCCTGCGTTCAATAATCTTTTTGTTCAAACTGAAATCAGTCCACATCAAAATGCAATTATCTGTACAAGGCGCCCTCGTTCAAAAGAAGAATATCCACCGTGGATGTTTCACCTGATGAAAGTGAGCGGTGTAAAGGCGAACCAGGTTTCGTATGAAACGGATAGAAGTAAGTTTATTGGGCGCGGATATACGTTGATTCATCCACAGGTGATGGATCAGGCCAAGCCACTTTCCGGTTCGCAGGGTTCGGTATTGGATCCCATCATTTCTATTCAATACAAAATAACGTTGCAGCCCGGTGAAACTGTCATCATGGATTTAGTTACGGGCATTGCCGATACCCGTGAGGCAAATCAAAATTTAATAGATAAATATCAAGACAGACATTTACGCGACCGTGCGTTTGAATTATCGTGGACACACAGCCAAGTTGTACTCAGGCAAATTGGGGCAACAGAAGCAGATGCACAATTATACGGTAAGCTCGCAAGCTCTATTCTTTATATAAATCCTGCCTTGCGAACACCACCCAATGTTATTTTAAAAAATCAACGTGGGCAATCTGCTTTATGGAGTTATTCCATCTCTGGCGATTTGCCAATCTTGCTATTGCAAATATCAGATTCTGATAACATCGCGCTTGTAAAGCAGCTTATCAAAGCACAAGCCTACTGGCACATGAATGGCCTGGCTGTAGACCTGGTTATTCTCAATGAAGACCCAAGTGGGTACCGTCAAATTCTGCAAGATCAAATTCAGGGAATCATTGCCGCGGGGATTGGTATTTCCACTATGGAAAAGCAGGGGCGAATTTTTATAAGACCCATCGACCAGGTATCAGCCGAAGATCTCGTTTTGCTCCAGACCGTTGCCAGGATAATTATTTCGGATAAGAAGGGATCATTAGAGGATCAGGTAAACAGGCGCGGCACAATGAAGGCGACTATCCCTAAATTAATTCCGTCCAAACTATATTCTCCTATAAATAGCAAAATCGAAATACCAGCGGGTCTTCAGTTTTTTAATGGGATAGGTGGTTTTTCTGCTGATGGTAAGGAATATGTAATTGTTACGGAAGAGAAAAAGCGCACGCCACTGCCGTGGATAAATGTAATTGCAAATCAACAATTTGGTACAATTGTATCAGAAAGTGGATCATCTTATACATGGTTTGAAAATGCGCACGAGTTCAGGCTTACACCCTGGAAAAATGATCCTGTTCTGGATAATAGTGGAGAAGCTTTCTATTTGCGCGATGAAGAAACCGGTCAATTCTGGTCGCCCATGGGTATGCCCGCTATAGGCCATTCGGGTTATGTAACTAAACATGGATTTGGTTATAGCAATTTTGAACATATCGAAGATGGAATATTCTCTGATGTGTGCGTGTATGTGGATCCGGAATCACCTATAAAATTCGTGGTGATAAAAGTTGTAAACCAATCAGGCCGAGCCCGCAAGCTAACGGCTACAGGTTATGTTGAGTGGATACTTGGCGAACTGCGTTCAAAGTCGGTTATGCACATTGTAACCGAATTGGATTCCACCAGCGGAGCACTCATTGCTAAAAATTCTTTTAATACTGAATTTCAAAATCACGTTGCCTTCTTTGATGTAGATGATCCTGACTATACCTACACAACTGACCGCACGGAATTTATAGGGCGCAATGGGTCACTTCAAAATCCGGCCGCCATGAGCCGCTCACAACTTTCAAGGAGATCGGGCGCAGGCGTAGATGCCTGTGCTGTTATACAAGTTCCGTTTGAATTGGAAAACAAAAAAGAACGTAGAATCATTTTTAAAATTGGTGCGGGCACAAATCATAGCGAAGCCGTAGCAACGATTCAGCGTTTTCAAGGAAGCTCGGCAGCAGCCCGATCGTTGGAGCAGGTAAAGCAATTCTGGAATTCTACGCTAGGTGCTGTGCAAGTAGAAACGCCCGATCCTTCGATTAATATTTTGTCAAATGGATGGTTGCTGTATCAAGTTCTTTCGTGCAGGCTTTGGGGTCGCAGTGGTTTTTACCAATCGGGCGGTGCCTTTGGTTTCCGCGATCAACTGCAGGATGTGCTTGCACTCATGCATACCCAACCGCACTTAACCCGCCAACAAATTTTAATGTGCGCTTCCCGGCAATATAAAGAAGGTGATGTGCAACACTGGTGGCATCCGCCAATAGGCAGGGGTGTAAGAACACTTTGTTCAGATGATTTTGCCTGGCTTCCATTTGTCACCAGTCGTTATATCTCTACGACAGGAGATTTAGAATTATTGGATGAAGTTGTTCCCTTCCTTCAAGGAAGACTATTGAATATGAATGAAGAATCTTATTATGACTTGCCTATTATATCAGATACGAAAGCCACTATATATGATCACTGTAAACAATCCATTCTTCATGCGCTTCAGTTTGGCGAACATGGTCTTCCATTGATGGGTTCGGGTGATTGGAATGATGGTATGAATAGGATTGGCATTCACGGTAAAGGTGAAAGCGTATGGCTTGCATTTTTTCTCTATGACGTGCTGAAGCGGTTTACACAACTTGCGTCACTGCGCGGAGATACAATGTTTGTTGCCAACTGCGAAGTGCAACTGGCACAGTTAAAAAACAATGTAAACAAGCACGCATGGGATGGTGAGTGGTACTTGCGTGCCTGGTATGATGACGGATCAACGTTAGGTTCTAAAAATGATGTTGAATGTAAGATCGATGCAATTTCACAAAGTTGGTCTGTACTATCGGATGGCGGTGAAGTAGGCCGATCGCTTGCAGCTATGCAAGCAGTAAATAAGTTTCTTATTAATAGAGATAAAGGATTGATACAACTATTGGATCCCCCATTCGATAAGGCGGATATGGATCCGGGCTATATCAAGGGATACGTACCGGGTGTACGTGAAAACGGTGGACAGTATACGCATGCGGCAATTTGGATGGTGATGGCTTTTGCCAAATTAGGAGACACAGAAAAAACAGAGGAACTCTTAAGGCTCATAAACCCCATTCATCATGGTGCAACAGCCAGTCAAATAGACAGCTATAAAGTAGAGCCCTACGTGATGGCAGCAGATGTATATGGTGTTGCCCCGCACACTGGCAGGGGTGGATGGACCTGGTACACCGGCTCTGCAGGTTGGATGTATCAGCTTATTCTGGAGTCTTTTCTGGGATTGAAGCGAGAGGGGAACAGCATAAAATTTGAGCCTTGCATTCCGAAAGCATGGAAATCATTTGCGGTTAACTATTGGTTTCAGGAGACGCTTTATCACATTCTCATACAGCAGAGTGAAAATGAAAAAATTACGGAAACTCATGTAGACGGAATAGCACAAGATGATGAGTCCTTTCAAATGGTAAATGATAAAAAAGAACACCGGGTGACAATAACCTTTGGATCACTTTCGCATAGTAATGGTGGGGTGAAGAAAGCCCCTTACACTAAAATCGTGTAGAGAATTATCCCAATACCTGCAAGGTATCTGCCTAATTACCTATAAATTAAATGGTATGGTTTTAGTCGTTTGGCTAACGATATAAATACATCCATAAATTAAACTTATAAAAATTATGAAATTATTAACCATTCTAAAGACAACAACTGCCATGCTGTTGTTGATCATATTTGTCACCGCGTGCGAACCAGCCAGAAAGCAAGCCGATAGTGACGAAGTTGCAAAGGAAACAAACAATGCCACTTTTAGTAGCCGAGACGATGAAAAAGATGCTGACTTTGTTGTGAACACAGTCGCAGCAAGTTATGCTGAGATTAAACTTGCGCAGCTTGCCATTAAGAGATCGAATGATTCAGAGGTAAAGAAAATGGCAAGTATGCTTGAGGCCGATCATAAAAAAATGCTTAAGGAGTTACAGGCGTATGCCGGCAAAAAGGGAATTTCATTGCCAGGCAAAGAAACGGATGAGGCTCAAAAGGACATAAACAAACTGGCAGAAAAAGACAGCAAGGATTTTGATGAAGATTGGTGCGATATGTTAGAGGACAGCCATCAAAAGACAATCAACAAATTTGAATCACGCATTGATAAAACGGAAGATGCGGAATTGAAAAATTGGATATCGAAAACACTTCCAGGTTTGAGAAACCATCACGAAATGCTTAAGAAGCATGAGGACAGAGTAAAATAACAAAAGTAGGAGGCCGGTATTTTTCATCGGCCTCCTATTAAATTTTTAAAAACCCTTTGCCCTTCTCAATCCGATAATAATCGGCAGGTAAGGGTTTTTTTTTAGATGTGTTTTTATTGATTTAACATTATTTCTTTTTTATGAAAAAGCAGACATTAATTATTCTATTTTTTTTATTGATTGGCATTGGCTTTCAACATGTAAATGCACAGGACTTGCTTGGAAATTTATACGGCAAGTGGAACATCACTAAATATCAATCCAAGACAAAAACTCAGTTACGTAATGGCACGCTTGATTTTCAATCAGATGGTTCATTTTTAAGCGATGGAATATATTTCGGAACAAAAAAAGGTTTGTATACCACGGATGAAACAAGATCGGTTGTAATTATTGAAATAGATGAGGCTAAAACAGAGTGGGTAGCTTCGTTTAAAAAAGGAATGTTACGGTTGCATACTGCCCCGGGAAGTAGGCAACCTAAAGTGTATATGACCCTGGCGAGAATTGAACCAGATGTTATAACAGATAAGAAAAATTTGAAGAAGTAAATCTCCGCTCAATTTTTTTTTGCGAACTCAAAAGTTCTGTAACCAACCCATTATTAATTTCATCTATAAAAACCTTGCCTTTGACCTGAGGTACACTCCTTATTTGTATTTTTTATCCTAAAGTTCTCCGCGAATGAGAGTTTGGGAAGTTGTACAAAGCCCCATCCTGATAACGACCATCACCCTAAAACTGTTGATCAAAAGAGGTTGAGAATCCTTGCTTGAATATGCGAGGCTCGTATGTACAGTGGTGTGAGAAGCGTACCCCACCAGTTTTTACGGGTGGGGCCGTCTACTCGATTGGCAGTAGTGCCACTATACGGTCACTCTTTTTTTTGTCGTATTTTTTTGGTTTTCGCAGCAACTCTCTGTTTCGACTTACGACTCTTTATAAATTCACTGATCTTTCTCTCTTCGTCTTTTGTCAAAGGTTCACCTCCTCCAATGAAATCAACGTCAAGTTCCTTTTTTCTTGCTTTCATATTAATAGTCTTTAAAATATTTACTAATTAGTCTTAGGGCAGCTCCAGTTTCAATAATCATTAATCGTCCACCAGCGTGAACCGCTCCTAAACTCTCAGTGTAATGATTGATTAACTGTGTCTTTGAAATGAATGAAACATTGCCCTCAAACCCTTTTTGAAAAGAAAATCTACAGGCAAATGCAACTAAGTTCCCAGGAACTCCAGAATACACTTTGTTCCTTCCTTTATTGAATGGTGCACTTTCAACCAAGTGCATGTAAACATGGTCAAATTTTATCTCTAGGCTTATAAGTCCTTGGATAACGTTGGTGTTTTCAGTGATTGTTAGCTTGTAAACTTCTCTCTCCGGTTGACTTAATTCGAATCTCCAATTGAACACCCAGTCATTTTTCTTCGACACCGATTTTAAGTCAACCTTTGTCAGATGGATTATTCTGGTCGTAAAACTGTCCCCAGTGATGGTATTTTCAATGGAATTAGTCAGCTTATCTATTACAAAATCCAGTCCTCTTGCTATCTGTTTTTTCACACCACAATTTACTATTTTTCCATCACTTTTTCGATAGGATTTCTCTGTCCAGCGGGATTACTGCCAACGTGAGTGTATAAAACGTAGCGGGGTTAAGAGCTAAAGCCAAATAGTCCCGAGTTTCGAGGGAAGGAATGGCTTTAGCGACCTGCTGTGTTTTGTCCCACGTGCGTGAAGGAAATTATGAAACTGAAACTAAAAAACAACACTGAGCCAGCGCTATGTTTTTGTACACCTTGCTGGCTGCTGCACAGTTTTCACCAACTCTCAATTTTGTTGTCGAGCTAAATAATTGTCAACCTTAGACATGTCGAGTTTATATTCATCTACAGTCACTGTATCCCAGTACCTATCAAATACTGGTCTTAGGCTTTTGGTATCCAAGCTCCATATTTGGTATGATATTCTCCGTCATAAAAGACTGTATGGATTGGAGTATTCCATTTATTCCTGAAAACTAAAAGAGTCCCCTTGTCAAAAGCATATTTTAGATTTTTATTAGGCTTGGTCTTTATGGAATGCCCTTTTTTGAAAGATGTTGCTAGAATTTTCTCCATGTACATATTCTCAGTCACAATAGTTCTGTCCGTAAACAATAAATTGCCCGATATATTGTGAAATTTAAAATATCTCTCAAGTGCATAACTGTGACAATTTTGAGAACCTATGCGTCTTAGTTCATTGTAGGTAATTATAACTATAGCCCCGTAGGGCAATGTCATTAAGTTAAGCGCAAGACATGGGCTAAGCCCTTTCTCAAGAGCAGATTATAACCCCGGCATTAATGCCGGGGTTATAAAAATAATAGCGCAATGGGCTTTAGCCCTTAACTTATGAAATTGCCCGTAGGGGTGAAATATTTTAACTGCGTCAATTTGAATTGCACCCTTATACTATGTTTTTAGAATAAAAAAAGCGGAAGAGATTTACCTCTTCCGCCATTGAATTTCCTTAAAGGAAAGAATCGCTATTTATGTTCTAATGCCAGCATATCCCGCATACCTTTTACCTCGTCATGGTCTGCTTTTATTAATATGCATTGTGCACTTATCATAGTTTCTTGCTCAGGAGTGATGTCTTCAAGATCGTTTTTCAGAACTTTCTCATACGTGTGCACCGCAACATCTTCACCATACTCGCAAGAGTTGAGAATAGCCTCACGGTCTTTATTAGTAAGGGCTGCCTTCACATCCATCCACGCCCTGAAAAACTTACCAGTTGTTTTTGTTCCTTCAACAGGTGTTCCACCCAGTTCTAGAACTTCGTTAACAAGCTCCTTTTTGCAGGACTCGCTGGTTTGCATGAGTTGAGAAAACAGAGTCCTTAAATCTTCTTCATCTGTTTCTTTTGATGCTGTCTGGTATCCTTCAATTCTGTCATTATTAATCTCGATGAGTGTGTTTAACACGTCAATTGATTTTTCGTTATCCATTTCTTTTTGTTTTTAAGTGTAGATACTATTTTTTTCTAAGCCTTGTATAGTGCATTGGATTTCTCCAAAGATTCGTCAATGTTTAATTCCCTTACTGCTAAAACATCCAGGTGTTCTATTTTTGGATATTTGATAAATAGGTCAGGGGCTTTGTCCATAAGTGTTGCTGCAATTTCTCCGGCAAGGTGTGCCTCACGCCCCTCTTCAGAAGCGAAGCTATCGAAGATTCCAAACTTGCTGAAGCCAATCTTGAATGCATACCAGGTTACCATTTCAGGTTCTGCATCTACAAGTGACAAGGCAGCCGCGAGAAATTCTTCTACCTCTTTTTCTTTGCCGGGTTTTGCTTCGAGCGTAACTAATAATGCGAACTTTACCATGATATTAGTTTTTGATCTTTTGCTTTGTTGATTTCACCCTTTTATCTTCTTCTATTTTGATTGGAGAAGATTTGGTTTTGCTTGTGTTAGAAGTCTGACTTCCTCCTATGGACGGCTGCCGTCTTGCTTGGGAAGTGGACTTATCCGGATGTTGATTTTCCATAATTTATTTTTGAATTATTGATTAATACTTAGTTTTTCCTGAATCACCTTCTTTTTTCATAGAAGTTATTTTACCAGACATATCTATATGTTGCCCTTCTTTCAGCATCATTTTAGTATTATCTTTTCTGAGTATGGTTCCATCAATCATTACTTTTGTTCCGTCTGTCATGGTGACCTCTTTTTCCAAAATGGTCATTTCTCCACTTTTAACCAGCATCATTTTGCTGTTCATCATCATTACTCCATCCGGATGAGAATCATGCCTTGTTTGGTTTTTTATGGTGTCCATTTTCAGTTGCCTATCAGTTGTATCCGATTGAGCGAATGAAGCAACTGAAAATAGGAATGCCGAGCTTACTAAAATTATTTTTTTCATTTTTTCATTTTTTTAGATTGTTAGAAATAATTATTTATTGAATTTTTTAAAACTTTATTATCTGGTAATAGATGAAGGGCATCTCTAAAAACCAGTTACATTAATCCTCCCACGCCCATTCTTAATAGGGAAAAGGATTAGTGAACGTTTTCAGGATGCCCTCTATGCTATTTATTCTTTTCCGGTCTTCTTTATTCCTTTCGTCACATCTTCTTTCGTCAAGCCTGTTGTATTTTTATCAGGGTCTGCTGTATTGCCTGGAGGAGTGAAGGAGAGTTTTTGCATGTATTCAGGATTTTGACCATTCATTTTTTCTTTCACGATATCACCATACGCTTTGCGTGCTTGCTCAACAGTTTGTTTTCCCGTTATAATATCATTAGCTAAGTTTAACGCCAGGAAATTGTTTCCCTCTTTATCGCAGCGTGCACTGATGGTTCCTTGTGTGCGGTCAAACGTTACGCTACCATCAAATTTTCCAAGGTCATCCATTTTATCTTCAGGCACCTTGTAATTGATAGTAGTCTGCATCATATCAGTATGCTCAATTGGAAAACTATGCTTGGTCTCCTTTTTATTGATAGAGATTTTTTTCCAAACACCCTTATTCCACCAAATAAGCTCGTCTTCGGTGATGCCATCTGGCTTGCCGTATTTGCCAGTGATTTCTTCCACCGCCATACGAGAGGCTTCAGGCCACTCCTTTATATCAGGCATCATTGAGTTGCCTTTATCCATTGATACTTTCTTCATATCATGATCTTTCATGTCATGCCTCATGGTAGTATCTTGTGCGTATAAACTTCCACATGCTGTGATCATAGCGAGTGAAAGTATTGTTATCGTTTTCTTCATAATTTGTTTTCCCTTTAGTTTAAATGAGTGATTTAATCTTTTGCCTATATCAATTTTGTATCTGATCAAGCTGCTAAGGAAGAAATGTGCCAGTTTTTTGACACGCATTTTTTCAGCGTAAGGCCTAAATCAAGAAAAACGGAGGGGATATTTTTAGCGATATGGGGATTTTTGTCTTCCCACTAAGATGGGGTGGGTTTGAATTTTATATTTCTTGCCGGTTTTTATCCAGTGATGAAAGGAAGGCTTTTTTGAGATGCCCTTTAAACAGAAAAGACCCTCTCTCAGGGTCTTTTCTACTGTTATTAACAGGGATGTTCGTAATTTTTCTCTTTCATGTTCATTCTTTGACACCACCACTTAGCTGCAATGGAAATCACGAAGTGCCTAACATCATTTTACTACTTCTTGCCCCACAGTTCTACTATCGATTTATTGTCAGAAGTATTCTTAGTATCATACCAGAAAGTTACCTTCTCAATTTTCCTATTGCTTCCCTTTAAATCCATTATAAGCCCATCATTTGATTTATTAACTTCTTCAGAGAATTCGATGTCTTTCGTTTCGCCATCAGCGAAATGAACGGTGCATTTGTGCATATTTAATGTGCCGTTTTTGACTTTAAATTTTAAAGCAGTCAAGATATCTCTTGTATCTTTTACAGCTACTACATCACGATCTAAAGTATAGTCAACGGTGCGCGTTCCCAATAGCGTCCATCCATCCAAACTTTTGTCAGCATGTTGCGCAAATACCATCTGAGCCTGTGCAATTAGCATGAGTGCCCCTATAAATACGGATAGATTTCTTATTTTCATATTGGTGTGGTTTTGAAGCTTTATATTTAGATACATCTGTCTGTAAGGCCTTAACTGACTTTTTACATTTTCCTCTTCTTCGTCATCCTCTTCGTCATCTTCGGACTCTTCTCGTTCTGCTGTGTCCATCTCAGATTCTTCGCCACCGTGAATAATAGTTTTTTCATTTTGATCGCCATCATTGCTATCAGCAGTGCTCCTCCAAGGTGAAGGAGAGTTAGGGTTACCTCGATGGAACTGAATCGTCAGGAGGTTTTGACCATTTGTTTTAGTTTCCATAATTGATAAGTTAAGTTTATTTGTTCTGCATTTCATAGAAATAAGCGCACCATCCACAGATTTTAAAAAAACATTGTTTTGGCTTTTAATTTGGAATTTGTAGTGTAGATTTTTTTACACAATGGGAGGAATAATTCTCATTTTTTTTGCTTGCCAATACCTCTTTTTAAGAGCCAATACTTGAGAAATATAAAGATCTGACTGCAAGCTCAGAAAGTCGATTAATGATCAATTTTTAGAGGTAATGGAGACTTTTGGGCTTGCTTTTTTTGCGTGCATTTTAAGTATTAAGTCAACAGCAAAACTAAATCGCCACAGATTCCCACCCTGTGTGTCCAAGCACCTGTGCGCCCAAGTGGCAAACTTCATTTATTTCTTTCCCAAAATGCTGGACTTTAGCCCATCGAGGATTGATTTCAACCACACGTTGAAAATATATCTCTTTCTGTCCCGCTCAATATTAATTACTCCAGTCTTTTTTGAGGTCGCCAAACCAGATTGAGTTTTGCTATTATTCACGAACGCATTTATAATAAAAGTTTTGATTTCATTAGTTGACTTTTTATTCTTATCCAATCCAGTAAGTTGAAGGTCGTGGTAATCAATATCCAAATGCCCTTTGGATGTGAACTCTGTATAATTAAAATTGAATGTCAGGTTATTTAAATAACCTGAGTTGACGCGAACCTTAGCCATGGTGGTAAGTACGTGATCAAGTTTTGTAAACGGCATCTTTGAAATTGAACCCTTCGCGTTATAAATTAAGGAACCGTCTACCGGAAGTTGAAATAACACCTTGATGATACCAGTGCCCATCAATAGTGCAGTGACATCTAAAAGGGCAAAGGCGGGGTCATTTTCTTTTACCCGATTGTTGAGACCTGTAAGGGTGGCATTAACTTTATCAAATGTAATTACACCACTCTCACTGCCCTCCTCTGGAAGTTCTTCTATCATTATGTTGGAATCCTTAATGGTGATGGTATCTATCTTTATTGCCAGAGGCAGCTTTAAAAAACTTTCCATCGGTAAAGGCACATTCTTTTTTCTTAAGAATGGGATTCTCTTGTCCTTAAATGCATATAAACTAAAAGAACTAATTTCTATTTTGGAGGCTACGAATAAACTGTCCATAATTTTCTCAAACTGTACACCTTCTATGGCTAATTGAGGAATGGATATATTTATTCGTGCCGTTTGTGTGCCCAGATGTTGACCAAACTCAAACTTGGTGAAATTGGGAATTAGCAATGCAGAATCCATGATTACCTTCTTTTCATCTGTATTAATATACAACCTTGCAATAGTTCCGCCATACATTCCTTCCTGGCGACTTACATTTATTTTCTTTAACAGGGCATCAATTGCCTTTACCGAATAGTTTAAATTATTTATTGAATCAATTTTAATACGGGCGGCAGTAAGCTGGCAGTTTAGTACGCTAGAGAAATCTACTAGAGTATCGGTCTTTATTTGCGTTTCAATATTATTGAAAGAAATATTTTCAAAAAAGAAGTAGCGTAATTTGGGATTTGTTATTCTTTGATCACTCTGTTTAATTTTTTTATTAAACTCAATTCTTCCGTCTGCTACCACAACGTCAGTGACATGGAGGGTTTTATGTATGAGTAATTCAAAAAGATAAATGCCACTAACGGAGATTGAGCTGAGGCTTAAAGAATGTTGAGTGGGATTTAGGCTGTCTGTAGCGGAAGCCCATTTGAAGTCTTTGATGCTTATGGAACGCGTAAGCAGATTTACATTAACCGAAGAGATTTCTCCTTTGGCCGAAAGGATTTTCTCCTTTATTTTATTTTCAACATAAAAGGAAAATGAAATGCCAATAATGAATATCACCATTACACTGCCAATGGGAATTATTGACCAGCGGAGGAGATTTCGATTGATGCGAGATTTCATATGAATGGCCTTACATTTTCAGGGAAGCCATTTTTATTAGTATCTCCAGTAATGTAATCGCATTTAAGTGACCAGGGAATTCAATATTCAAAATGTAGAGCAATAACAATTTTGAATTTGAAAAATGTAATAACAAACTACTTATGGACAGACACAGGTTGCGCCTGTCCATAAAAATTGTCAGTTCGGCTTTTAGAGACCCTACACTAAATGCAGACTCTGGTTAAAGTACCCTATCACCCCTGATTACTCGCACAAGTATTGCTATAACAGCAATAACTAATAAGATATGGATAATAGAACCTGCGCTGTACATGAAGAAACCTAACAACCAAAAGATGATAAGTACCACAGCGATGATGTAAAGGATATTGCTCATAAAATTTGTTTTAAGACCTAATGTAAAATTGATGCCAAAAGATTAGAACTAGTTTAGGGGGACATAAAACTCGCTTTAAAAGAAGGTTATGCTTATATTCTACACTTAGGTGTGGTAAAATTTCCACACTTCCCCACCAACTACCCGAAAGTTGTCAAGAAAAAAATATTAGCCTCCCATTAGGGATTATAGGTGAGAAGGCTCGGTAAACTAAGTAATTAACCCTGAAAGGGTTTTGCCGTTCGGTAATTTATAGTTGAGATAAGCCGGGAATGAAGGAATGATTCAGGGTGGCATGATTTTGCTTATTCATCAGGTTAAATGGTAATAATATGAGCAATGTTATTTATTTCTTAATTATATCCACCATAGGCTATATCTGTTTCATTGGTATTGTATTTTTCCTAAGTAAACTATTTTTCCCTTTCTTTACTAAGGAAGAGCTTGAAAAGCGCAGGGATTTAATTGATTTAAGAGCTAAAGCGGTCAAATGAGGAGGGCACTAGTGATAGATGATGAGCTTGATATTTGTTTGATGGTTACTAAGCACCTCCAAAATCTGCAATTTGATACTCATTATACGTTAACAATTAAAGAGGCGCGCCAGGAGGTTAGTATTTCGTCATATGAGCTTATGCTCATCGATCTCAGCTTAACGGACGGATCTGGATTTGATATCCTGGATTATATGAACGAGTTGAATTTAAAGCCAAAAATAATTGTAATTAGTGCTTATGACAGCGAAGCTGGCAAAGCCTTGGAGATGGGTGCAAGTCTTTTTATTACAAAACCATTTACAATCAAAACAATTAATGAAGCCCTTAAAACACTGAATTTCTTATCTATATAAAATTTTTTTGCTTACCCCCGCATATGCCAAGTATACTAGTTGTTGATGATGATAAGGATATCTGCCTCGTTCTATCGAAGTTCTTGAGTAAGAATAATTACTCAGTAGCTACGGCCTACACTGGTGAGGATGGTTTAAAGCTATTGCGTTCGAATGACTATGATTTAATTCTATGCGACTATAAATTGCCCGACTTAACAGGAATTGAATTATTGCAAAAAATTAAGATTTTAAATTCATCAGCGGCAGTTATTATTATCACTGGTTATTCGGATGTGAAGACAGCCGTGGAGACTTTTCGTTATGGAGCAAGTGATTACGTTACAAAGCCACTTTATCCGGATGAATTATTAGTGACAATTAAAGAAACGATTGCAAAAAGCCAGTCAAAGCTTCATGCTCACAACGGCAACGGCAATGGAGATTCCAACGGTGAAACGAAAAAGACAAGCGCCATTGATACTTCCTCTACGGCCAACTTTGTAGTAGGCGCGAGCACTCAATCACAAACAGTGCAGCGTTACATCGAATTGATTGCACCCTCGGATATGTCTGTTGTAGTCATTGGTGAAACAGGAACGGGAAAGGAATTTGTGGCACAATCCATTCATAAATTTA
Source organism: Bacteroidia bacterium (assembly GCA_031419815.1). Taxonomy (GTDB): domain Bacteria; phylum Bacteroidota; class Bacteroidia; order Cytophagales; family Cyclobacteriaceae; genus ELB16-189. The sequence continues at coordinate 25,260 of JANOLM010000478.1, read as the reverse complement.
GTAAACGAGCGAGCTATCCATTCATGGCAATAGATTGTGGAGCATTGCCAAAGGAACTTGCCGGAAGTGAATTGTTCGGGCACGTAAAAGGATCATTTACCGGAGCGGTATCAGACAAGCAAGGAAGCTTTGAAATAGCCGATGGAGGCACCATTTTCCTGGATGAGATTGGAAATTTATCATACGAAAATCAAATAAAGCTGCTGAGGGTAATTCAAGAACGAAGAATTAAACGTATTGGAGCAACGAAGGACATCGCAATTGATGTGCGCATAATTACCGCTACAAATGAAAACCTTACGAAAGCTGTAAAAGAGGGCAGGCTTAGAGAAGACCTATACCATCGGCTAAATGAGTTTAAAATTCAGCTGGCTCCACTTCGTGAGCGCAAAGATGATATTTTGTTTTTTGCTGAATTCTTTCTTCAAAAAGCTAATCTGTCATTAAGTAAAAGTGTTAAATCCTTCTCTGCAGAAGTAAAAAATTACCTCGCTAACTATTATTGGCATGGAAATCTTCGAGAGTTGAACAACGTGATAAGGCGTGCCGTATTACTGACAAATGGCGATGCAGTTCAACCGGAAAGTCTTCCACAAGAAATTATTCAAACAAATGGTCTCAACAACGATGGTGGCATTGTAGAGCAGAATGTAGGCTTATTAAAATCTATCGCCTGGACAGCAGAGCGACAAGCAATTATTGATGCTCTGGAGAAAGTAAACTATAATAAATCGAAAGCTTCTGATATTCTTAACATTGATAGAAAGACACTTTACAACAAGCTAAAGCTTTATAATATTACTGCGTAAAAATAAGAAAGTTATCCCGTTGCCGGGATAACTTAACTCAACCTCACCAATCTACCCCACAACCTATTGAAATGAGATTTTGTTTAATTTGAGCGAACATTAAATGCTACATATAATTGCGCACACGAATTTTTTGCATCACCTATTAGTGATTTTGCTGAATTGCTATCAGCCAGTTGCACCAGACCATAATTGTATCGAGCCCCAAATTGAGTACTTCCAAAAGTAACACCTAACCCCGCAACTAAACCGTAATCATAAGATTTAAGATTGTCCTTATCTATTTCATCCACACCATTTGCCAAAGCTCCCTTATATGAAATGTTTGCACTTAGTAAATAACTTGCATAGCCACCCGCATGAATTTCTACTGCTTCTCCAATCTTAAATACAGCTAAAACAGGTAAGTCGATATAATTTAAATTGTACTTTATTTCTTGATTAAATAGTCCGGTATATTGATCTCTTGAGCCTTTGGTAGAAAAAAGTAATTCGGTTTGCAGTGCAAATACTTCTGATGAAAGAATCTGGCCAAATACCCCAACATTAACTCCTAAACGTGCATTCTCATCGGTTACATTATTTATATACAGATTACTGGCATTTAGTCCGCCCTTGATGCCGGCTCTGTTAGTCTGAGCCTGTATTGGATGAATCAGTGCCAGAGAAAAGAGGGTTATAATAAGAATTGGTAATGTTTTGTTTTTCATGTTCATACATTAAACAGTTTTAGTTTAACAGGATAACAATTGAGTAGCATAATAATTAAGCCAAATTAACAGGTTTGTTTTTAGCGTTTTTTAGTGTAATAATTTGTCAGTATGGTAATTTACATTCCCATGTTTCTATCAGGTGTAGCATTCAAGCCCCATTTATGAAAGGCGTATCTATTAGACCTTTATTTATAATCATCGTTGCAGTGCTTCTGATAGTAAGTCTAATAATGTTTCAAAATTTGAATAACTATATGCAGGAAGTGCTAATGATAAGGCATTCCAACAGAGTAATCAGGAATACACAGCAGGTTTTATCCACCATTAAGGATGCGGAAATTGGGCATCGGGGTTTTCAACTTACTAGTGACACACTTTATCTAGAGCATTATTATTCGGCTCTTTCTCTGCTACCTGCCCGCGTTAAAGCGCTTGATAGTTTGGTGATGGGTAATAAAATCCATGAAGAAAATGTTGATTCATTGGAGGTGTTGATTAAAAATCAATTTTTGATAATCTCAAATATCCTGTCGATTACTACGCAAAGGACGTTGAGAGTGAACCAACAAGAGTTGGATCTTTTAGCGCGTGGTAAAGAGAATATGAATTCAATTAGGAAAGTAGTAAAAAATATTTTGGACGAAGAGCAAAGACTATTTGACATAAGATCGAAGACGGAAAATTCTTTTAAAGCCATTGCGCCAATAACACTTCTCCTCTACACATTGCTGGCCTTGACAGGGGTTACCTTTCTTTTTATTAAAGTTCTTCGGGGTTTAAGTAAACACGAGGTAGTTGAAAATTCACTTAAAGAGAATTTGAAAAAACTTCAGAAAGAAGTAGGTGTTCGTGAATTTGCTCAAAAGACTATTAGAAATATTATTAACAACTCTCTTTTTGAAATAATGGCTTTCAAATCTATTCGGAATCCAACCGGAAAAATTGAAGATTTTGAATGGATTCTTGCAAATGACAAAAGCACAAGAGCTTCTAACCTGCTAGAGCATGAATTGATCGGAAATAAATTGTCTGAATTCATGCCAATAATGAAAGATGATTTATTTCATGTTTTTGTAACAGTAGTAGATACGGGTGTGTCTGAACAGTTTGAAAAGAAGCTCACAAGCAGAGGCACCAGTAAATGGTTTTACATTACAGTTGTAAAATTGGAAGATGGATTTGTTGTTACTTTTTCAAATATCACCTCTCAAAAATTGCAAATGGGGTTGATTGAAGAGCACAAAGTTATTTTGGATGAAGCGGAATCACTCGCGCAGATGGGAAGCTGGAAATGGACAATTGCCAATGATCAATTGGTTTGGTCTCATGGTCTCTATAAAATTCTAAACAAAAATCCTGGCAGAGCTATTTCATGGAATTCATTCCTGGAGAATGTAGTGGCTGAAGACGTGCATATCGTACAGCATTGTTTAGATAAGTTGAAATCAAATGAAAATAGTTCTTTGATTGAATATAGAATAATAAAAAACAACCGCATCCACTACCTTTCTCTGACCGCTAAGCGTCCTACTAGTTTGGGCTTGGATATTTTGGGTACAGTAGCTGATATAACAGAACGCAAGGATTATGAGAAGCAATTGGAGAAAAACAATAAGGAGCTAAAGCGATCTAACGAAGACCTGGAAGAATTTGCCTATGTAGCCTCACATGATCTACAAGAACCTCTTCGCAAAATAAGGGCTTTTGGCGATAAGCTCGTATCGCAATATCCAACGGAGTTGGGCACTGAGGGATCAGATTATATCTTGAGAATGCAGTCAGCATCTTCGCGCATGCAATCACTTATTCAAGATTTATTATCCTTTGCAACCTTATCCCGTGGAGCGCTTGATTTTGAGTTATTGGATATGCATTCTATGTTGGGTGATGTGCTGGAGGATATTGATCTTCAGGTAAGGCGAGGTGAGGCTACAGTGGAGATTGGAGTAATCCCATCAGTTTTTGGCGATAAAGTGCAAATAAAGAGACTGTTCCAGAACCTAATTACAAATGCTATAAAATTTCATAAGCCCACCGAAAAGCCTTTCGTAAAAATACAAGGCAAAGTGATGATGGAATCTGAAATTTTTAAAGAACTCGATATTTCCCTTCCTAAGGGAACGTATGTAAGTATCAGCGTAAAAGACAATGGCATTGGGTTTGATAAGAAGTATGAAGAAAAGATTTTTAATATTTTTCAACGATTACACGGACGCACAGCCTACGCAGGTACCGGAATCGGACTCGCCATCTGTCGGAAAATAATGACCAATCATAAAGGATGTATAACCGCTAAAAGCGTAGAGAATGTTGGTTCCGAGTTTATTATAATTTTTCAAAAGAACTTGCTCATAATATGATGAGGAATAAAATGATCAACGACTAAAATTTAAATGTAGTTATGAAATCAGCAAAAATTAAAGTGCTTCTAATAGAGGATGATGAGGATGATGTGCTGTTGATCAGGGAGTATTTGGCTGAAGTTAAAAATTTTGATTTCGAGGTTTCCTGGGAACCTGACTCATTGCTAGCCCGAAAGCGGATGTTGGAAGGCGGCCATGATATATTTCTTATTGATTATCGCCTGGGGAGCGAAAATGGTTTAGATCTGATTAAATTCATTCAAGACAAAGGCGTTTTAACACCGGCCATAATCTTAACAGGTCAAGGCGATTTAAAAGTTGATATCGATGCGAGTAGCTATGGAGCATCTGACTATTTAGTTAAAACTGAGCTGAACCCTTCTATGCTCGAGAGGAGCATTCGCTATGCCCTTAGCCAATCCAAGATAGTAAGGGAGTTGGACGAAAAAGAAAAAAAGTATCGCACACTTTTTGAGCGCTCAATAGATCCAATTTTTTTAGCGACTGATAAACTAATGTTGATGGATGTTAATAATTCATTTTTAAGATTCTCTGGTTATTCCAATGTTGAAGGGGCATCCATGACAATTAATAGCATTTTTGCAAATGTAGAAGACTACGATTATTTTAGGAAGACCTTACAGGAGAAAGAGCAGATAAGAGATTTTGAAGTTTTCCTCGTCACCAAAAGTGGAGAAAAAAAGGCCTGCCTGCTGAATTGTGTTTTTATTCCAGATCAAGTATCAGAATTTTGTTGCTACCAGGGTATTATCCATGACCTTACACTTCGCAAGCAAGCTGAAAATGATATGCTGATTGCAGAGCGTCTTTCACTGACGGGAAAGATTGCGCGAACAATAGCGCACGAGGTTCGCAATCCTCTCACCAACTTGAATCTTGCCCTTGATCAACTTCGCAGTGAAATACCGACCGATAATGAATCGGCAAAACTGTACGGAGATATCATCGAAAGAAATGCCAATAGGATTGAACAACTCGTTGGCGAAATGCTCAACTCTTCTAAGCCCAGGCAACTTCAATTAGAGCTTACCGCAGTAAGTGAAATTATGAACGATACGATCAGCTTGGCAATTGATCGCATCAAATTGAGTCAGATGCAGTTACTAACAAATTATCAGGATAATTTACCCAGGATTTTAGCCGATAAAAGTAAAATTCAGATTGCCTTCTTGAATATTCTCATTAATGCTATTGAGGCAATGACACCAGGAAAAGGTGTGCTAAAAATTGATATCTCCATAAGTGGTAAAATTTTGACTGTTGCCATTTCTGATAATGGCAAAGGAATGCCTGCTTCGGATTTGGGAAAAATGTTTGATCCTTTTTTTACAGGCAAGCAAAGTGGTATGGGCCTGGGGCTAACCTCAACAAAAAATATTTTGAATAGCCACAGCGCTCAGATTGAAGTGAAGAGTGAGCTAAACAAAGGCACAACGTTTTACATCAACTTTAAACTTGCCGAGTAAAACATTAGTATGCTAGTATTTTACCAGTGTAGTGATTATTTAATTATGCAACATTGAATTTAAAGAGGCAGAGCCTCATCCCTTGAAATATTTCTGTTCGACTCCTACGGAGTCTTATGTCTATAGAAATGTTTTTTTACTATAAACATACGACCCCTGTGGGGTCGAACTTTTGAAGCCGATGTTGCATAATTGAATAACCATTACAGAAGAGCCTGTATCGAACAGGCAGCCGTACGACTTTGGAATGTTAGCTCTCGTTCTCAGCGATAAACAAGCTCACACAAAAATTTTGCTTTCCTTAATTTTTGGCAGGAAGCTTTATTTATGACTCTTTTTAAAAATGGTTAATCCAATAAGACCCGAAAGAACAAACAGAGCCAGGAAAATAAAGAATAAGATTTTTGCAATAGATGCAGCTCCCACTGCAATTCCACCAAACCCGAAGACAGCTGCAAGGATTGCAATGATGAAAAAAATGATTGAGTACCGTAACATGATAGTGTAGTTTAAATGTGTGAATGAATGCTTTAAATTATTTTGTAGGTCTATGGGTTTAAATTTCTTCCTGAACTGCTTGTTGTAATTCGTGTGATAAGGTATAGTTGAGTGCATTTATGTCCGCATATCTAAATAGTCTCTGCACTCTTTGTAGTACTACAATTACGATGCCTAGCGTTTCAATCTCCGATTTGAATAGTTCATTGTTGGCGCCTTCATCTTGAATCAGGTTGTCTACAAGCTCGTCTAAGTGGATTACTTTTTTTTCATCCTCGGCATGAGGCTGACCAAGAAACACCAAGTGAAACATGGGAGGTGTTTTGATAATGATCTCTGCTATTTGCTGTGCCGTATAGCTTCCTCTTAGTTTAGAGAGGATAGTTTGAACAAGAGAGATGATCTTTCTCGTTGATTCAAAACGCAATTCGTTTTTTAGCCCTTGAAAGAATTGAACAACGTCTTTATCCGAAATTTCGCAGGTTACAGAGGTGTTCATGGGTATAGTATTTAAGTGTGGCAAAGGAATAATTCGTTTTGTTTTGGTAGGCAACGCAATGAAATATTCATGCCGATTTTTACATCTTTAAATTTATTTTTAAACACGGAATCACTTGGCTAAAAGGGGAATTTATTCCTCGCACCACTACACACTATTTTCTCATTTTATCAATTGGAATAAACATATGTATGGTGACAATATTTAAAACATGACAAGGTGGTTTAACTAGTACAGCAAAGAATGCACATTTGGACACGGCTGCAGTTGAGCATTTTTTTATACACCACCGTATATTTTTCTACAGCTTCTCTATTGTAAGATCAACTATCCAAAGTGTGTGTTGAACTTCAAAGAATGGCATACTATTTTCTAGGAGGTTTTAGAGTTCGCACAGGGTGTGTGAACACTATTTAATCTACATTATAACTTACTAATTATGAATTCAAAAAATTTGATTGGAGGCCTATTGGCCGGTGCAGCGATCGGGGTGGCAATAGGATTATTGTTAGCTCCTTCTAGTGGTGCAAAAACACGCGAAGACATTGCAAATGGATCAAGGAAGCTAACAGATAGCTTGAAAGGAACTGTTCAGGATTCTATCGATACCTTGAAGGACAGATTCAAATCTGGTGTTGATCAAGCCGTTAGAAAAGGAAGGGAAACCGTCCACAGTGCTAATGATGGTATTAAAGTTTAATTAAAACAAGTAGCAATGAGTAGACTACGAATCAAAGGAACGTGGAACGAGGAGAAGGGCAAATTGAAACGTAAGCATGCTAAAATAACTGACGATGACCTTACGGTTCCGGAAAGTAAAGAGGAAGAACTCTACGGTCGTCTTCATAAACGGCCTGTGAGGACGAATGAAGAAATAGAGGAGGAGATTCCAATTAATTAGAAATTTCATATCGTAAAACTAAAACACGATCAGAACTGATGGTGTTTTAGTTTTACGGCTAGTTGGCAATATTTAAAAAAAAATAGCAATTAGAATCTGAGACAGATGATGGGGAAAAGGCACATTGTTTTGTATGGTGAAACGGAAAGGCTGCTTTGAGGTTTTAATTCTACACAGTGAAATATTGTACGCAAAAAATCTCTCATTATTCTTGTATATACCCTGTAACAGTTTTTTTTATGTTGGACTAAAAATTGGGTCATCTTTCTAAACAAAAAACTATAAGTATGAAAGATAAAATGCAAGATCCAAAAGCTATCCCTTCAAATAGAAAGGAAAGCACAAAATCTTCCAAGGAAAGCCTGGGAGATATTCTCGAAGATATGTTAAAAGATATTTACTGGGCGGAGAAGCACCTGGTAAAGGCTCTTCCCAAAATGGCCAAGGCAGCTCACAATGAAGAATTGAAAGAGGCCTTTGAATCACACTTAGAACAAACACAAAATCAGATCGGTAGAATTGAAAAGTGTTTTGAATTGATGGAGCTCAAAGCAGTTGCTAAAAAATGTGAAGCCATGATGGGTTTAGTGAAAGAAGGAGCAGAAGCCATCGAAGCGCATGAAGAAGGTCACGCGCGTGATGCAGCATTAATTGCCGCGGCACAGAAGGTTGAGCATTATGAAATTTCTGCTTATGGTACAATGAGAACGATGGCATCAGTGCTAGGCAGAGTTCAATGTGCTGAGTTACTGGAAGAAACTAAAGACGAGGAGGCAGAGACAGATATGAAACTTACAGAACTCGCTGAGAAGATAAATCAGCTAGCCGCAGAAGTGGAAGAAGTACAAGAGGTGGAATAAAAAATGCTTCTCTATTTAAAAAGGCCATCTAACAGATGGCCTTTTTTTTCTGAAATAGAATTTAGTATTTCTCCAATGAGTAAGGTGGTTTTTAATCATGAGGTTAATAAAAAAATATAATTTATGGATTCTAAGAAAAATGATGGAACGCAAAATATGACAACGCTATCGGAATGTGTTAACAAAGCTCTTAAGGGTGGCTATACTGAAAATTTCAAAGTAGTTAGCAAGGGGCTTGCTACGGAAGATGAAGGGTCAATTTATAAATCGAAGGATATTACAATTCCTAATTTCTATCGATTCGAGGGATACTCTGACCCTCAGGATAGCTCTATACTTTATTTAATCGAAACAAATGATGGTAGAAAAGGAACATTGATAGATGCTTACGGCCCTTATGCCGATGCCAGTATTTCAAGCTTTATTAAGGAAGTGAAAGATATTCACAAGAAAACAAGTGTAGTGTTTTAAATGATGCTGAGCAGGTTCAAATATGGGTATTGTGTTAGCCTGCAAGATGAAGGGTTAATTAAAATAGAGTTTTATGAATCACCTAGGGACACGGCCTGTATCAAATATTCATTTGTTTTTTAATAAAATTTCAAGTGCAATCACCAGAGCTTCAGGAAGACCAATAGCGTCAGCTATGGCCTTTGTACTAATTATTGTGTGGGCCATCAGTGGACCATTTTTTGGTTTCTCCGATACCTGGCAATTGGTAATCAATACCGGAACAACCATCATTACTTTTTTAATGGTGTTTGTTATCCAGCAGTCGCAGAATAAAGATACAATGGCATTACAATTAAAGCTCAACGAATTAATAGCTAGTCAGAAGAATGCCAGTAATCGGCTAATTGATATCGAAGATTTAACGAGCGATGAATTGGATGTTCTTAAAAATTACTATATTAAATTGGCAGCGTTGTCAGCGCAAGATAACGATCTTCATAGTTCTCACTCCATAGATGAGGCTTCTGCGCTTCATATCAGTAAGAGGAGGGTTTGATTGGATGTGAAGCTAATTGAATCTTGAAACCTGAGGTTTAAAAACCTGACTTGTACCAAATAAGTTGACTAGCGTTGTTGAAAACTTGAATTCCCATGCGGAATTGTAATTCTTATTTTTGGCATAGTAGGCCAGTTCAACTGAAATCCTGGGTAACACTAGGTTTTCATTTAGCATTCTTGCTCCAATTCGAAGAGTAGGAAAGAGTGATGCCTTATCAAATAACAGTGCATCATTTGAAAGCAGATTGAAATCGATACGATGAAATAAAGCAAACTGAAAACCATAAGTATACCAGGGCATAAAGTAAACGGTTTCAAAACCTAAGGTCACTCGTTTATTGCCCAAAGGAGGAAGTGCATCTTTATTTTCCCATTTACCATTTAGACTAATGGTTCTATCCAAAACGCGGTTGAATCCCTTCGTATACGTAAAGTAAACAAATTGTCGGACTTGCGTTTTTCTTAACTTCAATAGGTCGCTGAAATAGGTGCTGGTCATGGCAACCAAGCCGTCTTCTGCCGATTCGTCTTTAAAGAAACTTCCTGCTGCGAGGGAAAGGTTTAGGTATCCAATGTTAGAAAAGTATTTTCCGAACGTTGCATCCAGTTCAACATAAGGGCGATCTTTGAATTCAGTAAATTCCTTACCGAACACCACACTCAAAGATCCACCCACCGGAACATCTTCCGTTTTTCCAAATCCGCGTATTCGTAGAGTTTTCAAGAAATTTCTTTTTATCAAAGTTATACTTCCTAGCATAAGGCTTCTGTTGTAGAAGAATGAGTTTGAATCGCTGGAAACAAATGGCTTGTCAATAAAATTACGCGTGTTAAGGCGAGTGGAGAAGATAATATTTCTCCGTTTTTTAAATTCAATTGATCGACCCATCCAGAGGTCGGTATTATTTTCAGTGTAGGGTATTTCGAGCGTGTCGTACTCTTCAAAATAGAACTTTTCATTTGTTTTATACAGCTCTATACCTCCGGCATACTTGATTTCCGGTGTAAGAAAGTCTCTGCCTAGCGCGAAGCGAGTACGTTGACGAATGTAATTATCGGTGTATTGAAGTTCTCCTTGAATGAAAGTGCTTAGTAGATTAGGCTCTCGAAGGGTTACTTCATAACCATTTTTAGGAATGCCAGCGGAATTCTTAAAATACGATACACGTAGCTGCCTGGCGTATCCAAGGATATTAATATCATAAACTTCAAATCTATATTTTCGCAATGAGCTGTAACCTCCTGCAACACCAATGGATGACACATCTTGGGTAACGATGACCACATCAACCACGTTGGAATACTTTTCACTTTCCTTTAAATAAATTCTTGCATCACGCAAAGTTTTAAACTGCCGCAATATTCTTTCGTTATCCGCCAACATATAGGGGTCAACAACATCGCCTACTTTAAAAAGAAGATTTTGATTGATAATTCGTGCACGCGTATCCTTATGAAGTTTATTTACGAATATGCCAAATTTGCTGGAGGCTTTCTGTAGGGTATCCGTTACCGAGCCCTCCAGCAAGTCAACATTTTTGAAAACAATCGAGCCAATGGTATAGCCAGCGTAGGGAATAAATACTTCCTCACTTTTAACAATTACAGTTACCAGCTTTTCTTTACGAACTTTTTTCTTGATTACTAAATCAAAAATTTCTTTAGTGACTTTCTTAGTGGAAGCCTTTTTTGATAAACTATCATAAAATTTTGTCGATTTCTCATATGGATTTTCTCTGATTTTTATCTTTGAAGCTTCCTCCTCAGTCAACAACAACACAGTATCATATTTTGTAATAAAGGTTGTATCCTTTAACACAATTTGCCATCCTTTTTTTACTGCGATCTTTGTTTGAGGCTGAATCTGGCTGATGGCTTGCGATACACACAGGGATGAAATGATAAGAGCAAGCAGTATGTGTTTTTTCATGTCTGTCGGTCTTCCCTAATCTAAATTCATGCTAACATTAGGACTGTAATTATAGACATTCATGGGGTATTGGGGCATGATAGTGAGAAAAAAATTCTACACAGACTCCAAAGATTTTGAGACACTACTTCCCGCAAATCCTCCAAAACTAGTTTCTATTTACTATCAATTATGGCATGTGTTTTCTATAGGAGTTTATAAATATTGGCGCCATGACCCTCACCACAACATTTATCAACGTTGCTGATATTTATAAGTTTATACTTACATTTTTTAAGAAGGCGCTTTATCCTCCTTATGAATGGAGAGAAATATTGAACCAGTGTTTTGCTGTTGGTAACAAATCAGTATTTCTTATAACCTTTACTTGTTTTCTTGCAGGAATTGTTTTCACAAAGCAGTCGCAACCTTCTTTAGCCTCTTTTGGTGCAGAGTCCTGGCTTCCCTCCTTAGTATCTCAGGCAGTAGTCCGGTCGCTGGGTCCATTGATCACAGGATTAATATGTGCAGGTAAACTTGGTTCAAATATCGGTGCTGAGTTGGGGAGCATGCAAGTGACCGAACAAATTGATGCGATGGAGGTTTCGGGAACACGCCCATTCTCTTACTTAGTGGTTACGCGGGTACTAGGCACAACGCTTATGTTGCCTCTTTTAGTTATTTATGCGGATGGTGTTGCGTTATTGGGATCCTTTGTAATGGTGAATTCCTTTAATGATTCCGGTTTCCTTCTTTATTTTAATGAAGTAGCATCTTCTATAACCTATTTAGACATTTTCTCATCTCTTATAAAATCTGCTTTATTTGGTTTTGCCATTGGCATTATCAGTACGTATGCCGGCTATCATTCCGAGAAGGGAACCACTGGTGTGGGCAAAGCTGCAAATACTGCTGTGGTAGTTTCTATGATCTTCATTTTTGTGATTGATTTGATAATGTTACAATTCTTGAATTTAATTCGTTAATGGAAACGCAGGCACTGGCTATAGAAACAAAAAGTTCAACTGGGCACAAAGTAGTTGAGATAAAGCATTTAGAAAAAAAATTTGGGGATAGAGTGATCCTCAAAGATGTAAGTCTTGAGGTGTATGATCGAGAGAATCTGGTAGTGCTTGGAAGGTCAGGAACAGGTAAATCAGTTCTTATTAAATGTATAGTGGGTCTGCTTAAGCCGGATAGTGGTGACATCAATATTTTAGGCTACAATGTTGCTACACTATCGGCTCTGGAGTTAAATGAGCTTAGGCTTCAGGTTGGCTTTTCTTTTCAAGGAAGCGCCTTGTATGACTCAATGACGGTGCGGGAAAATTTGCAGTTTCCATTGAAAAGAAATCTTGGAATTTATGATACGCAACGCTTGGAAGAAATGGTCATGCTGTCTTTAAAGGAAGTTGGATTGGAACACACCGTTGATCAAAAACCTTCTGAATTATCAGGAGGAATGAAGAAAAGGATTGGTATTGCCCGTACACTTATTCTTAAACCTAAGATTATGTTATATGATGAACCCACGGCTGGCCTCGATCCTGTAACCTCTGGTGAAATTAATGACCTGATACTTCAGGTTCGTGACAATTACAACACCGCTTCTATTATTATCACACACGATATAAGTTGTGCGCGGCAAACATCCGATAGAATTGTGGCACTAATTGATGGTGAAAGTAAACTGGAAGGAACTTTCGAAGAGCTAAAGGCCACAAATGATAAAGACCTAAAACATTTTTTTAATTATTAAAGTACACTACTATGGAAAATCAAGATATTAAGCGGAATATAAAGTTAGGCGTCTTTGTGTTAGGCGGGGTAATAATTTTTTTGGGATCTATATTTTATTTAGGTCGGGAGGGAAATCTGTTTAATAAAACCTTTGCGGTATCAGCTATTTTTAAAAATGTGGAAGGTCTCAAAGAAGGCGACAATGTATGGCTGTCCGGTGTGAAAATTGGAATTGTGAAACGTGTTGAGATAGTTTCAGAGGGCAAGGTGATTGTAGCGCTTTCCTTAAAAGATAAGCAGAATGAATTTCTGAAGAAAAACGCAACTGCTTTTGTAGGTTCGGATGGATTGGTCGGCAACAAGATTGTCGTTATCAGACCGGGAACGGCAGATCAAATTATACAGGAAAACGATACCATAAATTCCTTATCACCTGCCGACACGCAGGAACTATTCAATATTGCTAAAGAAGTAGGTATGAATACACGTTCCATTACTGACGACCTCAAACTTATCTCTGCAAGGCTTCATGAAGGAGAAGGAATTTTTGGGGAGCTGCTCCACGAAGGCCCAATTTCTAAAGACTTGCGCCAGACTATTGCTGGTCTGAAGAATACAGGAGAAAGCGTTAATGTGATGACCGGAGAGGCTAAAAAGTTATTGACTGAGATAAGCAATGGAGAAGGGCTTGTTACAAAATTGATAAAGGACACAGCCTATGCTCACACTTTTGAAAACACATTGCAAAATATTGCTAAAGTAGGCGAAAACTCAAAAAAGATGTCGGAAGACCTTCAAACTATCATAGCCAAAATGAATAGTAGCGATAATGCTGTTGGTGTTTTACTATCCGACACAGCCTTCGCTCAAAAGCTCAGGGGAACGTTAGATAATGCAAGGTCGGCTTCCCTAAAACTCGATGAGAATATGGAGGCACTGCAACATAATTTTCTGCTCAAGGGATATTTTAGAAAGCAGAAGAAAGCCGATGAGATAGCTAAAAAATTATGAACTTTGTTTTATTACACAAATGAGCAGGCTTAGATAACCCTAGCACCGATATCCATCCTTTAGTTTTGTAGAATATAGATACCCAGGAAATGAAATTTACAGATAAGAAAATAAATACTGGCGACATTAACGTTAGTTATGTTGACGAGGGTCAACATAAAGGAATACCTCTTATATTCATTCATGGCTTTCCGTTTACCAAGGCCATGTGGGAAAATCAGATTGATGAATGTAAAGAGCATTACAGAGTAATAGCCTATGATATTCGCGGATATGGCAACTCTGATCTTGGAACACATGATTATAGCATCGCTCAGTGTGCTGAGGATTTATTTCTTTTCATGGATGCCCTGCAAATTGAAAAAGCATTTATTTGTGGCTTGTCCATGGGCGGTTACATAGCCTTGAATGCATTATTGCAGCGGCCGAAACGAATAGCAGCGCTTATTCTATGCGATTCGCAATGTTTACCGGATAGCAATGTGAGTAAAAAGAAAAGAATGGATTCAATTACCTCCATTCAGGAAAAAGGTTTAGCGGAGTACACACATGACTCTCTAATGAAGCTGTTTAGTGAAACTTCGCTTGCGAATAAAAAAGAAACGGTTTCATTTGTTAAACAGACAATCCTAGATGCGCGCATAGAATCAATATGTAAAACACTTATGGCTCTTGCCGAAAGAAAGGAAACTTGCTCTGCATTGCATCTGATCAATATACCCGTATTAATTATAGTAGGGGAGGAAGATCAGATAACCACGCCTGAAGTAGCAAAAAGAATGCATGAACTAATACCCGGCTCTAAACTTTATGTGATCGAAAATGCAGGGCATTTGAGTAATTTAGAAAACCCGGAAAGCTTTAATCTGCAATTGCAAAAATTTTTAAAACGTATTGCATAGAACTAATAAGCGTCCGCGCCTGCCGTTCATTCATACAGCATAAATTTACGAGTTACTGAGTAATACGTTCTCGTGCCGTCAGGTCTTCCGACCTGACGTTATTTGATTATGCTGTATTTTCGCTAACACAATTCTTAACAATCATTAACTGTTAACTTAAGACTGCCGACCTGGTGAATAAATTTGAAATTGTCATCGCTTGAAATCTTCAAGTCGGGAGATCTGCCGACACAGGAGAACTTTTGCTGCCATCAAAATGATTCCGCCCACCAGAACACATCAGCGAATTATTTCTTACCTCCACCAATTGAAAATCCAAGGCGAATTCCAAGATAACTGTTCTTGAAATCGCTACCCACAGCTTCAGTCTTAGGTATAATATTATAATCGACTGACATATTGAAGTGGCCAAGATCGAAGCCGACTCTTGGATAAACCCCAAATTTTGACTCAGCAGTACCAACCACAGCTGTAGTGCCGTTAGGATCAGTACTTTTAATAGCTGTTAAAGAGAAAATTCCCAAACCAAAACCAGCGTATGGTCTAAAAGTATTGTTGCTAAAATAATACTGGCCATTAATTGTATAGGAACGGATAACCGCTGCATCCAATTCGAAAGTGCTGACACTTTGAGAAAAACCTCTTAGTACAAGTGCTCCTTCTAAGCGTAGACCAAGCGAAATAGCATCGCTGATGCGGTAAGCGGGTTCAAGATAAAACAGAAGTCCACCCATGGCACCCTCGCTACCAGTAGATGCATATCCAACACCAAGACCAACTTTGAATTTTTTAAATTCCTGGGCATTTGTTACACTACCTGTAGCTATAAGTAACAGGAAAAGAATGCAATTTTTTTTCATTTGTACTTTAGTTAAAGTTGGCTTCAGCTATACCAGAACGATATTAAGTTTTATTTGTGAAATGTACCTGTAAAGTAAGATTATTAATTGATTTCAATTTTCTCGTGCCGTCAGGTCTTCCGACCTGACGTTTACTTAGGCACTTGTACTACATACCTGCCTGCCGGTTGGCAGGGCTTGCGCGATAATATGGTGGTGTAAGCAGTTCATTCATACGGGATAAAATTTATGAGTTACTGTAACTACACAGCTTATGCGACAAAGTGTTGATGCAAAAATTTGATTCATACTGCCCATGATGAACGATTATGTCGCCTAAGCAGTGAGCGAAGTAGTAGTGGGTAAAGTTATCTACACTTCAGCTTAGCAGTGTGGAAATTTATATACACCTTAAAAAGCCTAAATTCTGATAAAGTTCTTATTAAGGGTGTTGAACGGTGGCATAATTATTTGATTTCATTCTGGAAATTTATTAAACAAAAAATATGAAAAAGTATATTTTCGGATTAGTCATTTTGGTGTCCCTTGCTAGTTGTGATTCCAAAGAGAAAACAGCCTTACGGCTCAAAGTCGATTCATTGCGCGTTCAACTTGTAGCCAGTAAGCAAGTAGAGGAAAATATGAATGAGGTAGGCGTTCTTATCGATTCTATCGATGCCAGCCGTAAATCATTACAAGTAAAAATGATTGAGGGTAGCTCTTATGCGGATTATGTAACCCGCTTACGCGAGATAAACTTATATGTTCAACAGACAGAAAATAAACTTTCTGCCTTAGAAAAGTCAACTAAAAATTCTTCGAAAGCGTCAGCATCTTCTATCAGACGTATGAAAGCTGATTTAGAAAAACGCGTGCAGGAAATACTGGATCTTCAATTACAGCTTGCAAAAGAACACGACCAAAACTTGATGTTGTGGGCAAAAGTAAATGAAAAGGATTCAATCTTATCGATGAGGGATCAAATGATTAAGCTAAAGGAAAGCGATATTGCCTCACTTGAAAAGTTGGTGAACGATACTCAAGCGGAAAATAAAATAGCTGTTGCCAATCTATACTTCGCACAAGCAGTAGCGTTAGAAACGGCAGCCAATCGCACCCAATTCGCACCGCGTAAAAAGAAAGAAACAAGACGCGAAGCTCTTGAACTTTATAGACTTTCTTTATCGCTAGGTAAAATTGAAGCTGAGGCTAAAATTAGCGATCTGGAGAAAAAGTTGAGTTGATTATCAATTCTGAACTAATAAAAAGCCATGGCAAATTAGCCGTGGCTTTTTTATTGTCTGTCAGCCATGATAGCTAGCTATAGTGTATATCGTGAGCACTCGTATTTAAGAAAGAGCACAAGCTGTTTTAGCCTTTCTTCTTTGATTTGGACTTCCCCTCCTTTTTCCCAAAGATCTTCTGTATGAAGTTCTTTTTCTCGACTTTAGAATTATCAACAGATGCAATTGTGATTTCATTATCAATTGCTGGCTGCAAAGCCTGAACAAAAGCATTTCTTAAAATGTGAAGGATGGCGTACCATAAATTGGTATTGGGTGCGTCTATATTTCCCGCAAAAGGTATTTTAGTAGCTACCTGATCTTGTGGTTGATTCTTGAAAATTTGTCCTACCGACCCCGCAAATCCTTCCCAGAGTTTGCGAAGTATATTATCATCTCTATCTTCTTTTCCTAAAATGT
This sequence comes from Bacteroidia bacterium, assembly GCA_031419815.1. Lineage (GTDB taxonomy): Bacteria > Bacteroidota > Bacteroidia > Cytophagales > Cyclobacteriaceae > ELB16-189. The sequence continues at coordinate 8,015 of JANOLM010000478.1, read as the reverse complement.
CTAAATCCTTGATCAAGGGTTTTATGTAGCCTGCAAATTTTCCGTCTTTTGCTGCTGCTTCTGCATACAATCCAAACGTACCTTTATTGACATCTACTTTGGCATATGCCTGGAAAAAATCGTTAAGCTCTACCAGGTTTGTGTTTTTTAGTTCAGTATTCAAATCAAAGGTGGGAGCCTCTGCCAAAGGATTTAATTTCATCCTAAATTCTATGGTGCCTTCATAAACGGTTGCACTTGCTCTTATTTCAGCAGGAAGCACTGTGGATGAATCATAACTGTTTCGGAGATTTTGTGCCAGTACAAAGGCATTGATCATTTTAATGTCTACAGGAGGACGAGATCCTTCATCTTTATATCGAATGGTTCCGTCACTTACTTCAAAACGATTTATTTTTAACGGCATAAAATCATCTAGCATTTTTTTGAAAAAACTTGAATCTTTTCTAAGTTGAGCAGGTTCCACTTTGTCCTTTGTAAAAAGCAGTGTAGGACTTTCTATGGCAACTTCGCCAACCAGCGAACCGTGGAGTATTGCACTCCACTCTATCGAAAGATCTATGTGCATAGCCGAGAAAAACGGAGTTTGCTCTTCTGTAACAGTATCAACTTTGTTTAGGTATATGCTATCAACACTATATTCTCCGCTTATGATAGACAAATCGATGTCTTTGATCTTTCCATAGTATCCCTTCATGTTTGATAAACTCTTGTTGGCGAAATGCAATACAACAAAAGGAAGTATAAGCCTTATAACCACCAGGGCAACTAAGGAAATTGCAAGAATCCTGAATGTTTTACTTTTTTTTGAGAATGTTTTTTGATTATCCATATTTTAATAGTTACCCAAACCTTCATAGAAAATTATGCCAGTTTGTGGTAACCATTAGTAAATGCAGAAGTAGCAAATCCAGCAAAACAGAATCTTTCCTTTTCCTTTATTTAGTAGTGGCAGAGTTCCAATAGTGTAGAATTTTCTCCACACGTTTATATTTTTAGCGAAATTATTTACATAGTTAACAGATACATCTTTTTGATATGTGGGGAATAGGAGTGGCCTGAATTTTGAAATGCAAGAGCAGGAAATGATGTATCCCATGAAAAATTTATTAGTCTATATCCTTGCTTTGCTTTTTTCTAGTATTACGCTTGTAAGTTGCCAAGTTGTAGGTGATATTTTTGGAGCAGGTGTATATACCGGAATCTTTGTAGTGATATTCATAATTGTAGTTATAATTTTTGTTGTTAGCAGAGTTCTGAGAAAAAAGTAGCGTTAACTTTTAAAAAGTGTTTAGAAAATTGGTTGTGTTAAAGACTCATCTTGCAAGTAAGGCAAAGTGTATAAAACAGGCTACAGATGTCTTTAATGAAACATAATCAGATAGGAAAGGCTTTGAATTCTTTAAAAGAATTCAAAATGCTAATGAAGGATACATTCAACCAATGGTATGATAGAGAGCCTTTCAACAACAGCATTATCATTGCCTACTACACTATTTTCTCTTTGCCAGGTTTACTTATTATCATTATTAATTTAGCGGGATACTTCTATGACAAGAAAGAAGTAACCAATCAGATAACAGGCCAGATACAGGCTATTATGGGAGGAGATACTGCCAGAGATATAGAGTCAATTGTTAATAAAGCAAGTGAGTCTAAAGAGACGGTCATGTCTTCAATTCTTGGAATTGCTACCCTTCTTTTTGGTGCCACCGGAGTATTTTACCAGCTCCAACAAATGCTAAATAAAATTTGGAAGGTAGAGCCAAAATCTAAAACGAGACAAAAGATAGTAGAACTCATTAGAGACAGGCTTTTTTCCTTCGGGCTCATACTGGTAGTGGGGTTCTTACTTTTGGTATCGTTGGTACTATCTGCCGGTCTTAGCGCGTTGAGTAATTGGGTCTCTACGCATCTGTCGGAATCATTAAATACATTCTTTCGCTTATTGGATATTTTGATATCGATTGGGATTATTACAATTCTATTTGCTGCGATATTTAAATTTTTGCCAGATGCCAAGATTAAATGGAAAGATGTATGGGCTGGCGCTTTCTTAACAGCTATCTTGTTTGTTATTGCAAAGTTTGCTTTAGGGCTTTACTTCGGAAAAAGCGATCTGGGATCTACGTATGGTGCAGCGGGTTCAATTATCTTGATAATGTTGTGGGTATCATATGCGGGACTAATTCTTTTATTTGGTGCCGAGTTTACGCAAGTACACATCACCAAGTATGGCAAGCAGCCTGCACCCACAGCAATAGCAGTTTCCACTGTAAAGAAGTCTACTGGAAATCCCAAACAATCGGCAGAATTGAAAAGAGATCGAGTTCGGTGATTTCTAATCAATGCTTGTGGTAGGTTTCGAAACATTCAAACCTTTAGAGCCGAGGATGAGATTTGAACTCACGACCTGCTGATTACGAATCAGCTGCTCTACCCCTGAGCTACCCCGGCTTAAATTTAGTATGTAGGCTTGCCTACCCGCAGTAATACGTGTCCTAAATTATAATTAATCGTAAAAAGTCTATCTTGTAAGCACTATTATGCTATCGAAGAAGTGCAAATATGCGATTCATGCTTTGGTTTACCTAGCCGAGCGTTATCAACAAGGGCCTGTTCATATTCAAGATATTGCTGAGCAGCAGCATATCCCGAAAAAGTTTCTGGAGGCTATACTTCTAGAGCTTCGCAACGCAAAAATCCTACATAGTAAAAAGGGAAAGGGAGGCGGCTACTATCTCTATCGCAAGCCCGAAGATGTTAATCTTATAGAGATCATGAGGCTTATGGATGGAGCGATTGCCATGCTGCCGTGTGTTTCACTTAATTATTATGAACCCTGCGAAGAGTGCAAGGATGAGAAAAACTGCGGAATTCGCGATGTTTTCATTGGGGTGAGGGATGATACCCTCAAAATTTTGTCAGAAAGTACGCTGGCGCAAATCCTTGAGCGGCAAAAAGGAGCCAGGAGGGTATAAAAATTACATAGTAATCTATTAAATCTATAGACAAAAAGACTAATTTTGTTTCACACAATAAACATGATAAAACTATGAGCATACGATTAGGCGACATCGCACCTGACTTTCAGGCAGAAACAACAGAAGGAACTATCAAATTTCATGATTGGCTGGGCAAAAGTTGGGGTGTTTTATTTTCTCATCCTGCCGATTTTACACCGGTTTGCACAACCGAACTTGGAGCGGTAGCTAAACTTCGCGCTGAGTTTGACTCACGCAATGTAAAGGTAGTGGCACTTAGTGCAGATCCACTGGATTCTCACATGAAGTGGATTGGTGACATTAACGAAACTCAAAATACACATGTCAATTTCCCGATAATTGCAGATCCAAAATTTGAAGTGGCCAACCTCTATGATATGATCCATCCACAAGTGAGCGATAAGTTTACTGTGCGTTCTGTGTTTGTAGTTGGTCCTGACAAAAAAGTTAAACTCACTATAACTTATCCTGCCGCTACGGGCAGAAATTTTGATGAGATACTTCGTGTAATTGATAGTTTACAATTAACGGCCAATTACAGTGTGGCAACTCCTGCAAACTGGAAGCACGGTGAAGATGTAATCATTTCTGCTGCTGTTAAAGATGAAGATGTGGCCGCAAAATTCCCGAAGGGACACAAGCGTGTTAAACCTTATTTGAGAATAACACCTCAGCCAAATATTTAATCAGTCAATGTAATGCAATGATGCCTGTTAGTAAACGGCATTGCAGTATACAATACCTAAAGAGGCTCTTTCATCAGAGCCTCTTTCGTTGGGGGTTGGACTTACTTTTGTAATTTTTTTTGGCGGCCTGCTTCGCACCGGGCTATCCGCTACAAGTCCGGCCACCACACAAAGCCAACCCTTCGCGGAGTTTATCACGCCTTCAAGCGGGAGGCTTTTCGCTGCTATCCCTGGCCGGGTTCAATAGGGTTAACAAAGCCTGAAAAGTAATAACCCTAAAAAGCAACTTCAATACTTAGAACCTCTTCTTTTGATTGGTTTCGACCAAATAAGTTTATTTTTGCACCTTGAACAACCCTAGCCATCTCTAAAAAATCCGAGTGCTCTTCTCTCCCGATAGCTATTGGGATGAAGAAGACATGAATGAGGTGGTCAAAAAGCAAATGTTTTAGAAATAACCTTATGCAAAAGAACGAGAAAGAGAAGCCGATGAACGAGATGCCCGTGATGAATGAGAACGATGGCATTGTATTATTTTATCCGAACATCCCAAAAAGTGCAATTGAAGAAGTAACCAAAGTTCTGCAATCACGCTGGATTGGTCAAGGTCCGCGCGTGGCACAGTTTGAAAAAGAGTTTTCTGAAAGGTTCGCAGGCCAAGGTTCTTCCCTTGCGGTAGGTTCAGGCACTGATGCTCTACATCTGGCTTATATTTTGGCAGGATTGAAAGAAGGTGATGAAGTAATCACTCCTGTGTTTACGTGTACCGCCACCACTATTCCATTTTTATACATGGGGGTGAAATTTCGCTTTGCAGATGTAGACCCCGAAACACTTAATATTAATGTTCAACATGTCCGCGAACTAATCACGGATAAAACAAAAGCAATTGTTTGTGTTCCTTATGGCGGTCTTCCATGCGACATGGATGAACTTCAAGTCATTGCCAAAGAATACAATATCCCCATCATTGAAGATGCAGCCCATGCCCTGGGCGCAACCTATAAAGGAAAAAAGATTGGAGAGATTTCTGATTTCACCATGTTCTCTTTTCAGGCGATCAAGCACATCACCACGGGTGATGGGGGAATGTTAATCATTCAGGATAAAGAGTTAGTGCCCAAGGCGGAGCGTATTCGTTGGTTTGGAATAGACCGATCGAATAAACAAAAGGGAAACTGGGAAAACGATATTTGGGAAGTAGGCTACAAATATCAAATGACTGACATTAGTGCAGCCATGGGTCTTGCCGCTTTGCATGAATTTGATGAGACACTAGGGCATCGTCAAAAATTATTTCAGGCGTATCGCAAAGGGTTGAAAGGCGCCTCTGGAATTAAATTGATAGGAGCTGATCACACTGATCGTACACATGCGGCCTGGTTGTGCACCAGCTTTGTGGAAAAACGAATGGACTTTATGAAGAACCTGCGCGATCATAAGATTGAATCAAGTCAGGTACATTATCGCAACGATCGTTACACAGTGCTAGGCGGCAGAAGAGATGACCTTCCAAACATGGATGCCATTGAAGACAACTATATTGTCTTACCCCTGCACAACCACATGACGGAAGAAAACGTGAATTATGTGTGTGAAGTGATTAAGAAGGGGTGGTGAAATTCTGGACTTGGGCATTAGGACTTGGGCATTGGGACTTAGGCATTAGGTCTTGGGCATTAGGACTAATAGCGGAGGATGGCGCATTGGGCGGAGGCTGGATTGAGCCAATTGTTTTGCCACCAAAGACAATTCAAGTTAATAAGATCACTAGTGTCGTGTCAACTTAATAATGTCGGGAGATTTGGAGTGCGAGCAGATTCTGTTACACAAAGGCCCTTGCGGCAGAGCCGCAACACATTTGTAGATACGCTCCCTGAAATAGCATAAGGTGCATCGCACCGAAATATCTTCATTATCCTCGCCTCACGTTTACCTAGCCGACCCGCCTCCCCAAGTCGTACGCCTGCTTGCCGGTGCTTGCCGGTAGGCCGGTTTACGTTTCGGTGCTACGCACCTTAATTTAGTAAGGCAGTTTGTTTCTATAAATGTTTTGCGGCTCTGCCGCAAGTGCTATGGAATTATAAGAAAACAGAGTTGACATGTCACTCGTTAGAATATTTGTTAAGGAAATAAACACCATTCTTACATTTCTCGTTGTTACAACTTTAGAGGAGTTCTAAAAATTCAATTTCCATTTATCATTTCCCCTCGCCTGCCACGCGCTTCGCGTGGGGGGAAACTGGAATGAGGTAATAAAAAGAAACAATTGAATTTTAAGAACTCCCCTTTATTTATCCAATCTCCCGTCTCACTCTCTCTTCCACACCGAAAGCAATCTCTTCAATTTATCTGTAAGCAATTTTATTTTAAATTCCTTTTCATCAGGTTCGGGTGTGAGGCCGGTGAACTTCTCACCTATCCGCAAATAGAAGTCAAGCAAAGTAGATTTAGAGAATCCCCATTTTAGAAGGAATTGTTTGTTGCCGTCATTTCTTTTTACGCGTGAAGTGCTCTTGGATGTGAAATGATAAACACGTGATTTGCTAATGCCTTTGTAATATCGTACTCCGCAGTGCCAGAGCTTCATCATCATATCAGGATCTGATGCCATACCGGGTGTATACTCCGTGCTGAGACCGCCAATCAATGTCCAGATATTTTTATGCAATACCATTGGATACCAGTTGCCACCCGTCCAATCGTGGAAGGGTAGGGACTGAAATTCTTTCAAAAATTTTTCTTCCTGAAAATCATGGACGGTTTTTCCGTAGTTGAATGGAGCTATTATGCCTTTAAATTTAGTTGTACTGTGCTCGATCATCGTGCCGGTTATGCAAAAGTATTCATGGTCCAGGCTTCTTATTTCCTCCAGAAGATAATAGTCCCACTCCGGAGCAAAATAGTAATCATCATCGGACATGACGATATAATCAGATTGCGCCAGGCAGGAGGGAGCATTAAATCCATAGCACACACCAACGTTTTCTTTTGAATAGGTATAACTTAAATTTTGATTTTTTACCCACTCCAGTGTTCCGTCTTTTCCTTCGTTTACATGCACAACGATCTGGTGGCGGTATTTAGAATTTTTGCGTATGCTTCCGACACAACATTTCAAATAGTCAAGGTTATTCCATGAAGGGATTAGAATAGAAAAAACTGGTGCTCCTATCGCCTCGTTTTCTTCAGCTTTATGAAATGATATGTTTGAAATCATGCAATTGTTTTTTCTAGTTCGGATTTTTTCCTGACTAACATGTAACCTCGGTTTACGAGGTAGATTCCTGCTACCGTAACCATAAACGCCAACCCTATTTTGAGATTTAACTTTTCATCCAGAATCAATGACCCCAGCAGGACAGCAACCAACGGATTTATATAAGAGTATAAGGAAGCAATCGTCATAGGCAACTTACTAATGGCATAATAATACAATACGTAAGCAAGGGCAGAGCCAAAAATACTCAGATACACTAATGAATAAATGGTAGTGGATGTCCACTGAATAATGGTAAGATCATCGAACACAAGGCTTAACGGCAAGCACCACAGGCCGCCAAAAATCATTTGAAGGCCTGCGTTCTGAACTAAGTTAGAATTTTGATTTGATTTTCGAACCAGTATACTTCCAACCGCCCACGACACGGTGGCTATAAAGATTAGGAGGATGCCAATTGTATAATTGGGATTCGTAAAGTTTTGAAGATGCTCACTAAATATTATTACTATTCCCACAAGGCCGATGATCACTCCAGTAACTATTGTGGAATTTGGTAATTCAGAACGGTCTATGGAAAGGTTAATGAGAATTACCAATACGGGCATGAGGGAGCAGATGATGGCGGCAATTCCACTATCTACAAAAACCTCGGCCCAGGATACAAGGCCGTTACTTAATGTAATCATAAGAAATCCCATGAATGCCATTTGAACAAAGTAGCTGAAGGCAGGAAGTTTTGGCTTTTGGGTAACAAGAACAATGGCAGATAAGAGCAGACCTGCGCTTATCTGGCGTATAGCTGCAAACAAGAAGGGTGGAAAATCCTTAACGCCTATTCGAATGGCAAGAAATGTGGTGCCCCAAATCAGGCAGATGCCTGCCAGGCATAGGTAAGCAAAAAATTGTTCGCGTTTGATAAAGTATATTTTTTGGCAAAATAAGTTGATTTCTGCTGTAGAGCATCCTTCACTTCAGCTTTTATTTACAACACCCTACTCTTCATTTTTACCGTTTCACCCGAACGACTCTTAACGATAGCCATATTCTCTCGTACATTCGGTACATTCAAGTATGAAAAAAATATCCCTCATTGTTTTATCT
>JANOLM010000477.1:0-3187 GCA_031419815.1 Bacteroidia bacterium | reverse complement strand
ACCCCTTTGTTAGCACTTGACGTTTGGGAACACGCTTATTATTTGAAATATCAGAACAAGCGCAACGAGTATGTAGCCAATTGGTGGAATGTTGTAAACTGGGATGAGGTTGCGAAACGAATGATGTAGTTACTCTTGACCTTCCGTGCTAAACAATTTTAGTGTTTCTCAATGGTATATTCACAGATTGATTTGTGCATATCAAATATTGAAAACTGAAATAAAACGACCTAAGGGCCAAGGAAAAGGGGCTCAGACGAAATTTTAACAATGGGGATGTTGACCGGGATTAAGATGTTTAAAAATAATTGTGATACGGTAAAAGCCTTTGATAGACTTGCTACTCCAATATATCTTGAACAAGAGAATTTAAGGTCAGAAAACCAAAAACTCACTGAACTCCGCGGTGGCTCTTGCCCATGCTCATGAACGGGCAAATAGAAATTAAAGATGCGGAGAGGGAGTCCTCCTTCGCTACGGAGGATAAATTGGCTATGGCTGGGGAGCCGGAGCCCATCTATTCAAAAAGTAAAGCTCAGTAATGCCTAAACTTTACAACATCAATGATTGGCAAGAACGTATTTGGTTCAACACAGGCGGAACCAGAGATAAGAAATTATACATCAACCCTGAAGACAATCAACAGTACTACTTTAAACAATCATTCAAGAAGCCGGGAAAGGATTACAAGTATGAGTTTTGGTCTGAGATTATTGCTTATGAACTTGGCTCAATGTGTGGCTTCAATGTTCTTCCTTATCATATAGCTATACGCGGAACAGATGTTGGGTGCATTTCCAAATCCATGCATACGCCCGATACCGAGGAGTTAGTTGAGGGAGGTCGCTACATTCAGGCGTTTGATAATACGTTTAACCCAAAAGATGTTAAACTTCGCCATCAATACTCGTTTGAGTTGATCATGACCTCGCTCACATTTCTGGGTCTTCAAAAATATCACAAAGACTTTATTGAGGTAATTGTATTTGATGCGTTGATCGGTAATAGTGATCGGCATCAGGAAAATTGGGCTATTATCAATACCCATTCACAGATTTCCAGGTCACTCAGTTTTGTTGAAATTCTGCTCTCTCAAAAAGAGCATCTTGACAAACTTCCCAGATGGATGAAATCCCTTCTAAAAAAGATATATACTGAAAATGGGAATCTGCGGCCTCAGTTCAGAAGGGCAAAACTATCTATGCCAAAAGAAACACGCTTCTCACCGATTTATGATAGTGGTTGTAGTTTTGGTCGTGAGTTGCTAGATGCAAAGGTTAAAGAAATGCTGAGAGATCAAAGTCAGATACAAAAATATGTAACGAAGGGAGTAAGCGAAATTCATTGGCAAGGGAAAAAAGTAAGCCATTTTGTTTTGCTTCAAAACCTTTTACAAGAAGAAGACTTTAGAGGAATGGTGGAAATTCCCATTAAGCGAACACTTGAAAAATTTGACGGGCAAAAGGTAGTTGAACTAATAAATCACGTTGACGTTGATCTACCAAAGGATTGTGAATACATCAAAATACCTTCGGAAAGAAAGCAACTGATTTGTAAATTGGTACTTTCGCGGTTTAATTCTTTAAAAGCCTTCATCGAGGAAAAAGTAAAGTGAAAGAGATAGGCCATATATATTTATGTTGGCGCGGAGGCCAAGGTGAACGAAGGCACATCGTTGGCGTTTTGAAAAAGAACGCCAATGACGGAGTACGCTTTGAATATTTACCGGATGGAGTCGAAACTGCAAAAAAAGAGGGATTTGCTCCTTATCCGGAATTTCCTGACCTCACCAAAAAGTATTCTGTTAATGTAGTTGAGATATTTGGGCAGCGTATCACCAAGTCCGAGCGATCAGATATAAAAGACTTTTTAGATTTCTGGGAAATCGATCCTAAGTACAAAGACGAAAAGTTCTACTTGTTAGCACACACCCAGGGACTAAGCCCAACGGACAACTTTGAATTTTTGGCGGACTACAATAGAATTAAATCGCTTCGCTTCCTTACCGATCTGGCAAGTCTCAGCATCTTGAAATTGCCAGCCGGTAGTGTTGAAAAGGGGGATACACTTACCTATAGATTAGAGACGGATAATGTGTATGATAAAAATGCCGTTAAAGTTTTCAAGGGAGATACAACTATTGGTTACATAAAGAAAGTACATAGCAGGGTCTTTCATAAGTCGGGTGCAGGCAAGTTTAAACTCAATGTTAAAGCCTTAGAACAAAACGGCATTATAAAACGTGTCTTTGTAAAGGTGGCAACTGAAGACTGATATCGGGATATTAGCTCCAAACTCCAAACGTGTAGAGATCACTTAAAAAGTTTAGTGTAAAAACGTCCGATTTCGGATATGCTACTTAAAAACTTTAGTGTAAAAAACCACTTAAATTGTTTAGTGTAAAAGGTCTCTCTCTCGTTTTTTTAAGAGATGCCCTTACATAAAAGTCAGGTATAGGCCTGACTTTCTTTTTTTAAATTTGTGCCTGCCAGGCTATCCTTATGAAAAACATTTTCTTGTCTGTATTTTTTCTCATGGCTTTCAATTGTGCAGTGAAGGCTCAGGAAATAACCATGTACAAAACTTTTGGCGGTGTAAGGTTTGAACGCGACTCACTCGTGCTGAGCCCAAAACAAGTCATGGAAATCCTTCGAGAGAAGCCTTTGGCTTTTGAAGAGTTTAAGAAGGCTAAGGCTAACTACAATGTAGGGGGAGTTTTAGGTTTCACAGGGGGTTTACTGATTGGCTTTCCTGTGGGTACAGCCATTGCTGGAGGAAAACCAGAATGGGGCCTTGCAGCCGGTGGCGCTGCTCTGATTTTAGGATCAATTGCTTTCAACCGGATTTTTAAAGCGCGTGCCCTAAATGCCCTGGATATCTACAACGGCAGAGTTCCTTCATCAAGAATTAAGACTGACCTTTACTATGGTGGAACGAGTGCCCGCCTTGTGATTAAATTTTGAAGGGGACTTCTAAAAATTCAATTTCCTCTTATCATTTCCCTTCTGGGGAAACAGGAATGAGGTGATTAAAGAGATCAATTGAATTTTTAGAACCCACCTAAAGTCTCTCAAGTTCTTTTCTGGTTCTCTCATTTTCAATGTTGCCGGTATTCAGTGTAGAAGCAGGCTCAAATAACATAATGTGAACTTCTTCCTCAGCAACAGGCTTGTGCTCCACGCCTCTG
>JANOLM010000476.1:0-15806 GCA_031419815.1 Bacteroidia bacterium | reverse complement strand
GAGCGGGTTACACAATGTAAAGTTGTACAACAATACCATTGAATTTGCCAGCACCAAAACTATGAATGTGGTTGGTCTCTATGGAGGAGCCAGCGATAATGTGGATGTTAAAAACAATTTATTCATTGATAACAATACCGGTTATAGCTATTATCCTAATCAACTTATTCATTTGGAAAATGGAGCTACAGTGAATACGCTTACTGTAAAAAACAATTCATTTGTTCGATTGCCTGTAGGAAGTGTTGCGGGAACGTATTTAAATAATTTAACATCCGATCCTCAAATCAATACTTCGGGCATCCGTGCCGATCCTTATTATTTGCCGAAGGCAGGAAGTCCGCTGATTGATGCCGGTCTTGATGTTGGTAATATATTTATAGGCTCAGCTCCGGATATTGGCGCTCATGAATACAGTGCAGTTGCAATTGCTAACTTGTCACCGCAAACTAGCATCACAAGCCCTGCTAACAGCGCACCTTTTGTAGCGGGCTCTTCTATTACGATCACAGCCAATGCAACAGACACCGATGGCACTATCTCGAAAGTTGAGTTCTTTAATGGAACAACACTTCTGGGGCAAAGTCTTACAAGTCCTTATAGTTTTGCGTGGGCCAATGTACCAGCAGGAAATTATTCGTTAAGTGTTAAAGCCACAGACAATCAGAATGCAGTAACTACTTCTGCATCGGTTACCATTTCAGTGACCAGCCCAACAGCAAACCTACCTGCGGTTGTAAATGTGACTGCCCCCGTTAACGGTGCAACTTTTACAGCGGGCTCTTCTGTTACAATCATAGCTAATGCCACAGACACCGATGGCACTATTTCGAAAGTTGAGTTCTTTAATGGAACAACACTTCTGGGTCAAAGCCTTACAAGTCCTTATAGTTTTGCGTGGGCCAATGTGCCAGCAGGAAATTATTCGTTAAGTGTTAAAGCCACAGACAATCAAAATGCAGTAACTACTTCTGCAACGATTGCCATTTCAGTGACCAGCCCAACAGCAAACCTACCTGCGGTTGTAAATGTTACTGCCCCTGTCAACGGTGCAACTTTTACAGCGGGCTCTTCAGTTACTATCACAGCCAATGCCACAGACACTGATGGCACTATTTCGAAAGTTGAGTTCTATAATGGTACAACACTTCTGGGTCAAAGTCTTACAAGCCCTTATAGTTTTGTGTGGGCAAATGTGCCAGCAGGAAATTATTTGTTAAGTGTTAAAGCCACAGACAATCAAAATGCAGTAACTACTTCTGCGGGGGTTGCCATTTCAGTAACCAGTACAACAACCAACCAAGCCCCGCTAGTAAGCCTTACCAGCCCATCTAACAATACAACAACAACAGCCAGTTCTGTCAAACTCACTGCTAATGCTAACGACAGCGATGGCAATATCACAAAAGTTGAATTTTTCAATGGTAACACTAAACTTGGTGAAGATACTACCAGCCCTTACAGTCTGTTGTGGAGTGCAACTGCTGTTAATTGTGTTATTAGCGCAAAAGCTACAGACAATGCCGGTGCCGTAACTTGGTCCGCTAGTGCTTCTGTTACATTCTCATCCAAAGGTAAATTTCAATCTAAAATCAGATAACTAGTAATATGGGGAGTTAAAATAATCTAAGATTTAGATCTAATCGTATTAGAGTTAGTATCAACTCAAGGATAACATAAAACAGTAAGGCCCACTTTCAATCAGGAAAGTGGGCCTTACTCTATCCAAAACTTCTAAGTCTAATACAAGTAAACCGTCATCATTTTGATCCTTTAGCTCGGCACACGATTAAAATAATTTTTCAAGTTGACTAGTGATCTTAAACATTCTCCAATTGAAGTATCGGATAACGGATCACTTTGCTTTTTATTTTTTGCCTTTGACCAACCAGCGTATTGTATATGCCCACTAACTTGGCATAATTTTTTGCCGGTGTATAATGATCCAGGTAGCTCAATCTTGCATTGTCCGACAGGCTCTTGGCAAATTCTTTTTTTTCTGTGACTTCTATAATTTTGGAAACAAGATCCTGATCATTTCCTGGTTCGAAATGTAAACCATTCACCCTGTTCCGCACAATTTCCTTCATGCCACCCAAGTTGGAAGCGATAACCGCTGTGCAGGTAGAAAAAGCTTCTAGAATAGTTACCGGAAAACCCTCATACCAAATGGATGGGAAAATCAAAGCCCTGCATTTTTTTAGATGTTCCAAGACAGTTGACTTTGATTGAAATCCGAGATAGCAAATATTTGAATTCTGTAGTGCGGAGTCTTCCACCATTTTTCTCATTGGACCATCGCCAATGATAGTAAGTTTGAAGTTGTGTGAGTCCGCTGCTTTCAAAAGCGTTCTTATCCCCTTTTCTTCTGTAAGCCGCCCAATAAACAAAAAGAAATCATCGCGGACGAGAGCTCCTCTGCCAAAGTCGCTCACAAAATTTGGTTTTACGAATAATTTATCATTAGGAATTGAAAGGGAAGAATTTTCAAATTTTTCTTTAGCGAATTGGGTAAGGGTGATATAACAGTCAACCTTATTTTTCCACGTGCCGATAATGTTATGCATCGCTGTCATAAGCGCAACCACAGCAGTCTGTATCTTTGAATTTCGGTAGACCCCCTTCCAAATAGCATCGAATGGAAATATAGAATGAATACTTTTTTCATAAATCCGGCCATCGAAAAAAAGTGTAGCACTTGGGCAAAGTAGACGATAATTGTGCAAAGTAAGGACAACCGGAACACCTAATTTCTTTGCTGTAAATAAGATGGAAGGCGACACCAAAGGAAGAAAATTGTGGACATGGATAACGTCTGGTTCAAAATCCTGAATTTTGATTTTGAGTGCATGGGCGCTATCTGGATTATAAATAGTCTTTAAACCAGCCATGCATTTCTCAAAAAAGGTTTTGATAACAGAATTATCATACAGCATCTGCTCAACCTGGTGGCCGTGCCTGGAAAGCAAATCGCTTTCTGCCCTAAACACGGAGTCTTCTCCACCTGCCTGTTTGTATTGATTATGTATTAAAAGTACTTTCATAGCCGTTAAATGGTGTGTCTAGACTACAAAGTAGCGGCTGGTTAAGCCCACTCTCAATAATAAATGTCTCCTTAGGAGATGATCTTCATCATCAAAAATTGAAACGTTGATCGTTGAGCGATCGTCAGGATTCTCATGGGTTACTTTACCCAAAATCCTCCAATCCTACGGAAGTAACCTGTTAGCAATGCTAACACAATATCTTTTGGCGGGCAATTCCGAAGTGCGTATACGGTAAAGTTCTTCAGGTTGCCGCCACCTCTAATGCTAAACAGGTGATTGAAATAGTTTGTCAATGTCTTCTTTTTTCTGATTTTGTGATCGCCTCCTTCCTCAGGATAAGTATAGAGTCTCGCTTCATAGTTGCAATAGACTTTAAATCCATTCTTTCTTGCAAGCTGGGTGAAGTCATAATCTGCCATATAATGAGGAAGTCGTTTCTCTTCAAAAAGTCCAATCACATCAAAGACTTTTCGTGGGATTAAAAGACCGCGGGCTGGGAATAATGAAACTTCGTGTAGCCCCCTTTGCTCTTCCTTTTTCAATATGTTTAATAAAAACTTTGATGTGCTGGACCGCCAGTTGAAAATCTCACCACCATAATAGGGTCTTTTAGTAACCATATCAATATCCAGTGCCCCAAGAAGAGCTTGCGGATTTAGATTTGCACTGACCAACATTCTCTCCACAAAATCATTGGAAGCAACTGTGTCGTTGTTAAGTGTCATGACATAATCTGCCTCCATGGAAAGCGCACATTTCACACCTAAATTAATGGCGGCCGTCCAAAACAAATTTCCGCTTCCCTGTAAAACAATTACCTGCGCAAATTCTTGATAGAGCATTTCTTTCGTCCCATCAGTAGAACCATCGTCTACCACAATAATAAAATCAGCAGGCTGAGTCTGATTTTGTAGGGAGAGTAAACAATCTCTTGTAAACTGCTTTCTATTATGAACGGGTATTACGATGCAAATCATTGTTTTTAATTCAGTATAGATAATTAATTTAGGGAAGGCGCACCCCAGGCGCGCGAAGTCCTCTCATAATCAAACCTTTCTATCTGTGTAGGCAGTTTAATACCTTGTTTCACATTCGCCTTATCTCTGATCACGATACGCGCCACCAACAAAGAGAAGATTACGGCCCCAAGACTATCGAGATAGACAAAACCATCAACCTGCATAATAAATAAGAGAAAGATAACTACCGGCAAAAATGCCCCTTCCTCTTTTCCTTTTTTGTGCTTGGTCTTAAAGTGGTGGTAAATTTGATAGAACACAATAGAAAAAATAGCAAAGAAAATAAGACCCTGACTAACCAATACCTCCATAGAAGTGCTGTGAAGGTGCATATGATGAACGTCTTTTTCATTCCACAGCTTTGCTACATCAGAAATAAGATCCAAAAAATAATGTCCCTTATAACCGTTACCCAATAGCAAACCTCGTTGATCATCCAGCAGCCAGTCCATTCCGTCCTGCCATAAAAAAGCCCGACCGTTAAACGTGGTTACATCTTCGATATCAACACGCTGCATCATGGACGACAAACCAGGAAGTTGTAAAAATTTATAAAGGAGAAGACCCGAGCTCAACAAAATGGGAATGGTGAACATGGATAGCAGGTAAAGCCCTTTCATTCTTATTATCCCCAAAAGGCAAAAACCAAGCACAAGCACAAATACCAAGATCGTGAGCCTTGAATTAATCATAAAAAACAACGCGAGGTTAAAAAAGAAGTATGCACTCAATGATATAAATCGAACAGGATCGCTCCAGGTGCGCTGCAGATAATATAATAGCATTAGGTTGATGATGGCAAGTAAACTGGCTCCGCTATAGAAGCCATCCAAAAAGGGAAAATTGAGCCGGCCTTCAATGCTATGAACTCCATTGGACAATCTCAATACAAAAAAACCAATTAAATTAATAGCTAGAAGTAAGCTCAGACTAAGAAGCGTCAACTTTAAAAGACTTCCTTTCTTTTCGTTATACAGGATTACCATTAGAAAGGAATGAAAGGGCACAATTAATAACAATGATTTTGTTATCGTCAATGTAAGAGTTGCCTCTGGAAGGCCTTTGCCAAGGGCAATGAACAAAGAGGCAGCAGACGACAAAATGAAAAGTAACATAAAAAAATAGTATCCATTGAGACGAGACTTAAATTCTCTTTGATACAATAAATCAATGCAATAAAACAGCATGATCAGCAGGTGTGGCGAGATGGATACGAGGTAGCCGATCGATGGGCTTTTGATAGCCGAAACGTAGGTGCCTAGTCCATACATCGGAAAACTAAGTATGAACAAAAAATTGATAAGATCTCTTTTATACATACTACTAGTTTTTCAGATTACTAATTGAACACCTTGTACTCATGAAAATATTGACATAAGTGGCTTTACAAGTTTTTCTAAAACACGTCTTGGAATAACGCGCTTTATGTGCGATTTCACTCTGGAAGATTTAGATGTGCATACCACTTTAAATACCTGGCTATCTTTCAGCTTATCTACCATAACAAACTCTGGATGCCTGAGCGGAAATTTCATTGTTTCTAGCTTAAGGTCATGACCCACTCCTTTCGGATTGAGTGTATTTGTTGCATGTTCACCAAATCCAAGATTATTTACGAGGTTGCAATTCGGAACAATTACCAATCCCGAGTTGATCTTGCAGGCGAATTGCCATTGGTAATCCCAAATCGTCTTTGAATTAGTTCGCTCGTCACCCTTGTACATTTTCTCAAAAACGTATTGATAAAAATCACGCTCATAAATGGTGCTGTAAGACTCATCCAAATATCCTTTCTCACTTATCTCTAAATAATGATTCATGTGAAAGTCATGAAGTTTCCAAGCTCTCCGCCACGTGGCCCAACCCCAGATATAAATGTGATTGGAAAACCCGAATGAATATTCCTCTTCTCGCAAATGATCGGCTTCCAAATTATTACCACCTATCTCCATCACGCGGGTATCATCTCTATACCGCTCCAGTAACTCCGCACAAAACGTAAAGAAAGATGGAGATGGCAGGCAATCGTCTTCCAGTATGATGCCCTCTGTTTCATGCTCAAAAAACCATGATATGGCGGTGCTGGGTCCTTTACCACAACCCAAATTTTCGTTTCTAAATAAAGTTCTTACATCACAATCCCAATCCACAGCACTTGCAATCCTTCTGGACTCTTCGCATTTCTCTACTTCACCTGGTTTACTTTCGCGCGCGCCATCAGCAGCGATATACAATCGTGTTGGCCTGGCATTCCGTATCGCCTCAAAAACTTGTTTGGTTGTTTCTGGTCTATTGAAAATGATGAAAAGAACCGCTGTAGTCAGCGGCTTATCTGTGGTTGTTGAATGCATCGTTGTACTGTAATTCATTGGATCATTGGAATCAAAAAATTAGTTTCAAGACATGCCAACTTTTGAAATCATGACATCTTTAATAAAATTTCTAAAATATCGTTTGTCGGAGGCAAAATCTCTGATCATGAAAGAAGGATGGTTCAAAGGCAACTCAATATCCGTGGCCTCCATTTTTGCGCTCTCGCTGTTGCCATTCTGGGTATGCGTAGCATCTTCGCCAAAACCAAGATTCTTAACCAGGTTATTCTTTGGCACTATGGCCAGACCTGAGTTTACATATCGGGCAAAGTCCCATTGATAATCCCACCAATCCACACGGCTACTGGAAATGGTCTTATCAAATTTTCTTAATCGGTAAATTTTCTCAAGCGGATTTAAAAAGAAATCCCTGAAATAATTCTTTTTCTTTATTTTATCGTAAAGTCCTATGTTATAGTCAAACGTCTTCCAAGCTCTTCTCCAGGTAGCCCACCCCCAAATATGTCCGCTCCTTGAAAAATAATATGAGTAGTCATTGTCATTTTTCCAGCCATTCAAAAAATTGTTTCCCCCAATGTGCATGATCCTATTGTCATCTCTGTAGCGCTCCAAAAGTTCCTGGCAAAACCAAAAAAAACTTTGCGAAGGCAAACAGTCGTCCTCCAGAATTATTCCTTCCTCTTCATGCTCAAAAAACCAAGTGAATGCAGAAGATGGACCAATACCACAATTCAAATTCTCATCTCTAAATAAAGTCTTGACCTCGCACTCCCAATCCACCTCACCAAGTATCATTCGTGCTTCTTTACATTTTATAATATCACTCTTCACATGAGGCCGAGGTCCATCAGCCGCTATGTACAAACGGGAGGGCTTCGCCTTACGAATGGCTTCAAAAACAAGCTTAGTAGTATCGGGCCGGTTGAAAATAACCAACAGCACAGCAGTGTGCAAAGGAGGGTGTGTGGCAAAAGAAGACATCGTTTTATTTTAGGTTAAAAATGGAAACTCCGTGTTAAATTTTCAATGATTAAAATCATCAACTATTGGCAAGATCGTCATGGATGAGCCAGCAGGATATGTATTACTACACATGTTTTTATGATACAAACTATAATCACGAATAATGGCAATTGCTTTGCTCCCAACGGATTTAGGGTTGGCAAATTGATCGACAAATCGATAAAAGAAAAGTTGCAATCGGTCGGTATACCTCACCGACAAATCCTGAACCATATTACCATATCGATCATCTGGTAGGATCTCCACGCAACCAGCAGCTAAGGCTGAAGGTAAAAGCATATTCGACCCATGCACACCAATCACCACATGACTTTGAGCATAAGTCTTACACCATGTCATTTCAACTAATGCGTTCACGTTCCACTGCCTCTCATCCATTGCATAGCCCGCAAAGCTTCCTGTTTTTCCAAGGCCTATTACATTGAAATCTACTATTGGCAATTCCTTCCTGATCAACTTGATGGTTCTTTTAATCAACCGGTTTTGTTGTCCTGAAAGAATGCGGGAGCCCCATGACAAAACTTTCAATTTTCGACATACGCGGTAAAATAAGTAGTGTGCATTACTTTTGAACCACCAACGGTCTTCACGCAAAATGAACGTGATGGTAGGCTTCTGATTGGAAAAATCTTTGAGGTTAAATGGTTGAACTCCTGTTAGGCGCGCTATGTCTACTGTGCTAAAGTTTGGATGTGAATATGCTTTGCTTAGAAAAATGTCTTGAAAACGTTCAAACTCATTGCTAACAAATTTTTGTATAGACTCATAATCAAATATCAGTTCACTCAACTTTAAATCTACTATCCAAGCCTCCGCACATCCTTTTGGAATTAACCATTTAAATATTTTAGGAATAATGAGGATAAGACCTATGTCCTTCTGATGATCCAAATGATAGAACGCATTGTAAAGTTTGAGTAATACATGCCCATAAAGAGAATCCAGTGTATTTAAGATGACTACTTTCTCATATTTTTTGAAGATTATCTTTTCAATACGTACAGTATCCTTTCGGCTTCCCTTATGTGCTTTAAGCAAAGACTGTGAAAGCCAATTGTGGTTCTCACCTGGCTGATAAAGCTTTCCATTTTCGCTTCCGATTGAAAGCGGATAGTCCACCGTGTGGCCAACTGGTAAAACCTGATGAAATTCGAAGCCGCAGTTTGCACAGGTGCAATCAGCCAGAATATTAATTGATACAACTTTTATTTCGTTCACAAACGGTTGCTCCGATCTGCATTCGGGGCAGGTAAAGAAGTTATCAGGATTTGGTTTCAGTCGTACCATAATATATTCACTACATAATTTTTTTTAGTCTCCAAAAAGTGAATATGCCTGTGAACATTAACCGTTGATTTTCCCTCGTTTCACGAAAAAACAAGTCAACTAAAAAAATGCTAACCGTAAAAGATATCATGCTGGCCATTACGGAGCCCACGGAAGCGAACTTAGGAATCAATAGATAATTGAGTGCAATGTTTGTAACTGCACCAATCACCACAGTGAACAAAGAGTACTTGAATAAACTTTCATTCATGATAAAAACTGATTTACCAACGCCCATGTTGGAGAAAAAGAGCCGCAAGGCAAACAGTGATAAAAGATAACCTGCCGATTGATACTCCAATCCATAAAGGGCGGTGATTACATCCTCGGCAAAGAAATAAATGGGTACGGCAATCAGGAGGAATGCTAAAAACATCAGGCGATATAAATTAATAAGCCTGCTATGGTAAAGATCTTCGCTGATGGCCTTGGCTTTAGAAACAGCCGGTGAAAAAGTGCTAAGCAACACCATCGGCATAAAACCAAAAATTTCAATAAATTTCAAAGCGACCGAATATTGGCCCACCTCAACGTTATTCAACATCTTTCCAAGCATGACTTGATCAATACGCGCTTGAATATGTAACGCAATGCCATAAAGAGCAAGTGGCCATGATTCTCGCAGAAGCTGATAGGCCAACACTTTTTTAAAATTCCACTTCCAGGGCGTTCCTTCTCTTTTATAATAGGCGTAAAGAAATCCAAATGCATTGAGAATAGAACCAATAACGATAACGATGGCAAACCAAATAAGCGGGGCATGTGCAAAGACGAGCCCTATTTTTATAAAACTCACCAACAAATTGATTACCAGTTGAGCCTGAACAACATATTTGGATAATATTTGGGCTTGAAAAAAATAGCTAATCACTTCAAAACCTTTGAAAATCTCTGCCGCAGCAATGATCATGATTAGCGTATTTGTAAAAGGGTCATGATCCATAAAGAGCAGGATCACCACCATCAGCAAGACCAAAATGGCTGAACCCGCTGCCTTCAGTAAAAATCCAGTACCTAAAAGATCACTTTGTTTATCGGGCTGTTTGGAAAGTTCCCGCACAATAATTTGATCCAAGCCTAATGTTGAAAAGGCAGAAAATATGCTGACGAAACTAATGGCATAATTAAGGAGGCCGAAACTCTCTGGCTTGAGATAGCGGGCAACATAAATCCCCACCACCATACCGACAAAGAGAGTAAACCCTTTTTCAAAAATTAACCAGGAGGCATTTTCAAAGTACTTTCTAAAACGTTGTGATAAGAAAAGCATGTGCGGTTCACTAAAGCAACATCATCCTGAGACTCTGTTATTATTGTTATCTATCCGTAAACGTAGTTGTATCCATTAAGCGATGACTTGGAGTCGTTCAATAAAATACTCACGTTTTTAATTTTCTTGTCTTCATAGAGTCTATTGATCTTTTCAAGATGAAACTTGTTCGTTTGGTTGGAGCGCACGACATAAATATTGGCATTGGTATGCCGCATCAAAATGATGTATTCCGACACAAATCCTATAGGAGGTGAATCGATGATGATAGTGCTATAGATTTGTTTCAGGCTATTGATCAGCTCCTCCATCTTAGGTAGCCCGATCAGGTCAAGGGGATTGGGAGGAATAGGCCCGGAGGTAATTACATCCAACCCTTTAGTGGCCGTCACATTAATAATATCCTTTAGCGCGCAACTGCCAATTAAATAATTTGAGAGGCCCTTATCATTTTTTAGTCGAAAAGAGGTTGCGATTTTAGGCCTTCGCATATCCGAATCTATTATAATAGTCTTTCTACCCGATTGAGCCATCGCCACCGCCAAGTTGACGGAGCAAAAGGTTTTTCCTTCACTCTCTACAGAAGAAGTAATTCCGATTACATTGTTCTCATTACCAAGCGTAAGGTATTGGAGATTGACTCTCAGTGATCGGAAAGATTCACCAATAGCAGACTTTGCATGGGCTACAATGACAGATGCACGTTCGCTTTTGCTGCCATGGGAAATCACACCGATAAAGGGAATTCTACTATTTTTCTCTACATCTTTTATGGTAATAATATTATCGTTTAACACATCATTAAAAATGATCAACCCAACCGAAAAAGCAAGCCCGAACAAAACTGTTATCAACAAAATCATTTTCTTATTAGGAGCTATCGGTCCATTGCCCACTTGTTGTGCCCGGTCAACAATCGTTTTTTCTACGGTGTTGGATGCAATGGCTATCCCTGCCTCAGCTCTTTTTTCCAATAAATAATTATACACATTGTCGTTAAAATCAAATCTGCGCTTAATATTTACCAGTTCTCGTTCGCTGCGCGGAAGACCCCGTACATTTCGCTTTACTTCATTGATTTTACTATTCAAATCTTCCAACGCCTGACTGGAAGCTTCAATAAAATTGTTAACATTTTCCACCAGCGCTTTTTTGGTACTGGCAATCTTAAGTTCAAGTATTTCTGCGACCGGATTTCCCTCCTTCGTACTATAGTTTAGGCCTATGCGTTCCTGGTTAAGCCTCGTTAACTCCATCAACAGGTTATTAAGCAAAGGATCTTCAAAGCCAAAGGTGGACGGAGCTCCCATGTTTTTTAGGTTGTTCTCAAGCGAATTGGCTATGTATTTATAATACTTGAGTTTTTGATCCAACACAGACTTATCTGCTTCAAGCTTATCAAGGTTCTTGGTAAGATTTTCTGCTGTTGTGTTAATATCAAGAATATTATTACTTGACCTAAATGACTCAAGTGAATTTTCAACTTGCTTTAGCTCATCAGAAACCCCTCCTAGTTGGTCATCAATAAATTTAATTGTTTTAAGACCCAGCTGATTTTTCTTAGTTAGTTCATTGGCGCGATATACATCTAATAATGTATTTAAAAGCGCCACACCTTTTTCAGGGTTCTTTGTTTTCAAGTTCACTTCAACCATGTTTGACTCACGGGAGATGGGTTTGATATCCAGCTCTTCGCGGTAGAAATCTGCCAAAGAATTAAGGTTGTTTATTATAAAGTAGTATTCAGTGTTGGTCTGACTATAGAAGGGTTTATCAAATTTTACTCTAAAATTTAAATTTTTATCTATAAAAGACTTGTTGTTAGAATTAGTAACATTGACTTCTACAATTTCCGTGCGTTCTGCAGCCTTATTCGTATAAAAGTTATAAGTATCCACCTCCTTTGCAGAAGCTTTAACGGAATATGTACTGTCCGTCAATCTTTCAATAAAAATAGGGACGCCAACAATCTGGTTGACGGTTGAGTCCAGTTCTATTTTGAAAGGATAAAATTTACTGTACGGTTCAAATGTCTTAAAATTTGATTTTGCATAGTACGTAATTCCAAAATCCAGTTTCCGTATTGTACTTTCGGAGAGGTTGTAGGATTTTAAAATTCCTACTTCATCTTCTAACTCTGTGTGTGAGGTCATAAGTTCCATTCCTTTCATGAAATTATCGGAGTTAAGTCCATTCTTTACCTCTCCATTTAGCAAAATGGATGCGCGAATCAGATAAATATTATCGGCAAAATAGATATAGGCACAAGCCGATGGAACCAAAATTAAAAGCGTAACCAAAAAATAGTACCATTTGGCAGTAAGCTTTTGAAGCAACTCTTTGATATCAATCCTTCCATCCATAAAATCAGTTGAGTCCTTGCTCATTTTAATTTTGTTTTACATAGCTATAGATGAGCACAGCAGTGGTCAAGCCGGCAAAAATGACACTTAGCACCTCAAGATTTGTTTTCGATGAGCGAGCCTTCAAAGGCTCGACATACAACACATCATTGGGCATCAGAAAGAAATACTCTGAACTTAAAAGCTTAGGATCGGTAAGGTCTAACAGAATAACCTGAGAGCCAGTAGGTATTTGTCGTATGAGCTTTACATTCTCTCTATTTGCGAAAGGCGTGAGATCACCTGCAAGACCCAACGTTTCTAACACCGTCACTTGATTATTATAAACGTATAAATATCCAGGGTTTTTAACTTCTCCCAGGACGGTAACTTTAAAACTGGTAAGCTTTACAATGACGGTTGCCTTATTAAGGAATTTATTTGCATTCAATTGAATCAGTTGTTGCGCTTCTTCAATGGTAAGATCCTTCATCGTCATTTCTCCAAGGATCGGCAGGCTAATTTTTCCATGGTTGTCAATAGTATATCCTTCAAGATATAAACTGCCAGGAGAAGTAAATGTTCCATTCTGGCGAGACGCGACATTGAAAATAGCATTGGATGCCTCCGTCTCGGTTGAACTTTTCACTTGTACAGATAATATGTCTGCTGGCTGAAGCCGATACACCGATTTCTTATTTGCTACCAAGGTGGGCCTGAATTTTGAAAACTTATTGTCTTGTAGATAAATAAGACGGCTATTGTAATAACAGGATGAAAGCAATCCCGACAGGATGAAAAAAGAAATAAATTTGATGATTTTCATTTGAGTAGTGTGTATAATTATTAAAAGATTTTACAAAGAAGAAGTAACATCCTGAGTGTTTCAATGATCAAGATCATCGTGGCCTGACAACGTCTATCGCTATGTGCTGAAAAGCAGCGCTACTGCCCACTTATGGGCGAACTTGATGATCTGTGTCATCATTTTGGAATGTCAATCATCATCACCTTGGCTAAATAAATCGATATATTTGATGTGAAATTCTAACGGGATAACGTTAAACTGGCACTGATCTCTTTATAAAGAATAATAACTAAACGAGCAACTTCAATTGAGCGTAAAAAAGCAAACTCACGAACTGGTCAGTTCATTGGCCAAAGTAGAAACCATCAATCGGAATCTACAACTGCAAATAAAGAAGCGTAAAGAAATTGAACAAAAACTTATAAAGATTCAACGTCTTTATGACACTGTAGTTCATAATTTCCCAGATGGCGTGATTGGAGTACTTAACCGAGAGATGGAATATGTACTCATTGATGGAAAAGACCTAAATGAAATAGATTTACCGGCACTTGGCCTAACTGGACAAAAGGCAACTAAAGGTCAAGATCCGTTGGTAACAGGGGAAACATTGGCGAAAATAAAAAAAGCCTTTGATGGCCAAAGTATCTCCTTCGAAGTAGAAACAAAAGACAGGTTTTACAATATTTCGGCTGTTCCTCTTCCCGATGGCCAAAACAACGTCAACGAAATTCTTTGTGTACTAAGGAACGTGACGGAGAGAAAGAAGATGGAAGACGGGCTATTGAAAGCATTGGAGAAAGAAAAAGAACTTGGAGAACTTAAATCGCGTTTTGTGACCTTTGCCTGTCATGAATTCAAAACACCACTCGCTACAATACTCTCCTCATCTTTTCTGCTTGAAAACTATTCGGGTGAGGATTTTGACAAAGAAAAAATGGTTCACACAAACCGCATTAAACGTTCTGTCGATAATTTGACAATGATATTGAATGAATTTTTGAGCTTGGAGGAACTGGAGGAAACTCAAATAAAAGTCGTAAATAAAAAAATTAACATTCCTAAATATATCCGAGGGCTTATTTCCGAAGTTGAACCGCTTAAGCAGAAAGATCAGGTACTTGATTACCATCATTCAGGTGATCAACAAACTGCCACTTTAGATCCACATCGGCTATGGAGTATTATCACCAACCTGTTCTCAAATGCACTTAAGTATTCCAAACCAGGGGACAAAATCCAGATTACCTCGGAAATCAACAATAATATATTCACCCTTACAGTAAAGGACTCTGGTATTGGTATTCCACCAGATGAGCAAAAGCATATTTTCGAGCGATTTTACAGAGCCAGTAATGCCATAAACTTAAAGGGCACTGGACTGGGATTGCTTATTGTGGAGAAAAATGTGAAATTACTTGAAGGAAGCATCTCATTTACAAGCCAATTGGACGTTGGCACAGAATTTAAAGTAACCTTGCCCAACGGCAATATCATGAAGCCGAACCGATTTATACCTGAGAATTTAAGATTATGAACCGTAAAATTTTAGTGATTGAAGACAATTTAGAGATGTGCGAAAACATTGCCTCAATTCTAAAACTTGCAAATTATCAGGTATTCACTGCCAACACTGGCAGACTGGGCATAGAGATGGTTCAGCAAATCCAACCCGACCTTATTGTATGCGATATCATGATGCCTGATCTTGATGGATATGGTGTCTTGCATATTCTTGGCAAAGATCCATCAACCGCCAATATTCCTTTTATATACCTCACGGCAAAGAGTGAACACAGAGACTTTCGGGCAGGAATGAACCTGGGAGCCGATGACTACATTACAAAACCATTTGATGGCCTTGAGTTGTTCAATGCAATTGAACTGAGGCTAAAGAAGAATGATTTAATCAAAACGACATTTCGAAACAACGTTGCCGATATCAACGACTTTTTCATCAAAACCAAGCAGCTTCCGGGTTTTCATAAAATCTCCGACAACAGGCTTTCCAGAACTTATAAGAAAAAAGATTTCGTGTTCATGGAGGGCGCTCAGCCGCTTTATCTCTACTTTATTGCCAAAGGAGAAGTAAAGACCTACAAGTCCAACAATGATGGAAAGGAGCTGGTTACAGGTTTGCACCACGAAGGAAAATTTATCGGCTTTCTTCCATTACTTGAGAATAAACCGAATAATGAGACAGCCGTGGTGTTGAAAGAGGCAGAGATATACTTGATTCCGCAGCAGGATTTCCTCACCATGATCTACACCAATAAAGAAATTGCCAGGAAGTTCATATCAATGCTATCAAGCAATTTATACAAAGCGGAAAACTTGCTGCTTGAATTGGCCTATCAGTCCGTTAGGCAGCGCGTGGCAACAGCACTGACCAAACTTAACAGTCAAAATGATAGTGGCAAAAATCCTTTTATTATATCTGTAGCCCGAAAAGACATATCCAGTATGGTGGGCACATCTACCGAATCGTTGAACCGTACGCTTGCCGATTTCAAGGATGAAGGCCTCATTGAAATTTCTGACAAAGGACTCAGGGTTTTGAATTTGGCCAAGCTAGAGCATGCACGCACTTAATTGTTCGCGTAGAACACACACTTTTAAAACTCCGTTTGACTTTAAG
>JANOLM010000475.1:0-4209 GCA_031419815.1 Bacteroidia bacterium | reverse complement strand
CTTGTCGATCACGATTTTTGCTGAGCTCACTTCGCCATACTCAGCGAATAAGCCTTTCAATTCTTCCTCGGTAGCTTTCCAAGGAATGTTGGCTACATAAATGTTCATTTTTGTTATTGAAATTAGGTTATTAATATGTTCTGTTAATCAATAATCTCAACCTAAGGACAAAACAAAATTTGTGTACCCGGACTTACCGATTATTTTATTAACCGCGCAAATATAAAAGAATTTCTTGATTCGATAACAATAAAGTATAACCCACTAGAAACAGCCGAATTCGAGGTTTTTTTAGCTGATTCCAGCTCCTATTCTTTTTTTTTGGAAATTCGAGTCAGCCTTAGCTTTTATAGTTTGGGTACTCCTCGATGAATTTTCGTAAAGATGAAGTGGCAATCCCCCTGATTTTATTGTGAATGATAGGCGACCACCCCAGCAGAAGACCAGCGAGGCCAAGGGCCATGCGGCTCCATCGCCAAAGGTCGAATGAATCACGGTGCTCCATTATTTTTCCGTTGGTGAATTTGAACTCTGCGCGAATGATGTTGTGAACTTTTCTTCCGGTGCGCGCGAAACTGTATGTGGCGTCCCATCCACATGATCCTGCTACATCATTCGCCTTTATATCCTTAAATACTATAGTTAAATCTTTTCCTGCGCTCACCAACATGTGCCACATGGCAAAGACTTCTTTCCCCTTTAAATGTTGAAAAACAGGATCGCTGAATGTTACTGAGTCAGTGTAACACTCTTGCATTCCTTTCCAATTCTTTTGCTGAAAGGAAGTATAAAACTTTTCAATTAGTTGTTCGTTTCCATTCATGATACATTCAATTTAAAGTTGAAAACATCTGGCCGCGCATAATGTCCGATCACATCAAAATCCATTTTAGATTTTATGATTTCACGAGGATCCAATTCCGCGTATAAAATTCCTTCCTTATCAAACAAGGGACCTGCCAGTACCTTACCCAATGGTGATATAATTGCACTACCACCACTGCACATGACCAAAGGCTGATTCATTACTTCCTCTTTTAAAAAATCGGGATAATTATCTTTTGTCACAAACTGATTACACCCCAAAACATAGCACCTCGCTTCACAAGCAATATGGATAAGCGTGGCCTGCCAGCTATCGCGTGAGTCGGCAGTGGGAGCAAGGTAGATATCAATTCCTTGCTGGTATAAAGTCATTCGCGCAAGGGGCATGTAATTTTCCCAACAGACCAATCCACCAATTTTTCCCAACGGGGTTTCATAAACATTTAAATCACGCCCATCTCCTTCTCCCCAGAGTATACGTTCGGCTGCCGTAGGTTTTAGTTTACGATGCTTGCCAAGCAATTCACCTGAAGGAGCAAAGTATAGTAATGAGCAATAGAGCGTGTCACTGATCTTATCTTTCTCAGTTACGCCAATTACAAGATAAGCTTTTGCTTCTTTGGCGAATTTTCCCAGTTGATCCGTTTCCTGACCAGAGACCTCAATGGCATTTTCCCAATAGCGGAGAAATAATTCGCGACCTTCAGGGCTTCTGCTTCCCACTACTGTGCCAAAGGATAAGCCTCTGGGATAACCAGGAATAAAAACTTCGGGGAAAAGAATGAGGTTAGCTTTATGTTGTGCAGCTTCTCGCGTCAATTCACCAATCTTTGCAATTGTCTTTTGCTTGTCAAATAAAATGGGACTTGCCTGAACGACCGCCCCAATATAAGTTGATGAAGTCATTCTTCAGGTATCAGTGATAAGTTAATAGTTAATTGTTAAACATAGCTCCAGATCAACATCCGGCATCTAGTACGCCCTGTCAATTGCGCCTGAACCGTACACTTTTTTGGTTACACTTTTTGTGTTCCCTTTGTGTTTTACGCTTCCACTGCCCATTACAATGGCGTCTAAGCTTGCACTGATAGAAAGTTCTGCAGAGCCGCTGCCACTCACTTTTATCTTAGCGCTTTCAAGTTCGCAATCAAAGGCATTCAGGTTTCCACTTCCACTTAGTTGGATATCATTTGTGGTAGCGTAACCTTTCAAAATAATGTTTCCCGATCCACCTATTTCTGTCTTCAGGTTGTTGCCTTTGATATCCAACTCTATGCTTCCGCTACCGCCAACGGCAATGGATAAATAATCAGAGGCAAGTGAGTTTTCTGAAATAATTTTGCCGCTACCATTTACTTGCAGTTCATTAATATTTTTTACGCTAACCATCAACTTCATAGTAGGTTTTATTTTGATATCATCAATTTTAGACCATACACTTTTATTAGGATTATCTGGCTTTCGCTCTACATTTACCATTAACACACCATTTTCAACTTTGATAGTGGTTAATTCATAAATTTCTGTAAGTGCCTCCACGCTTACTTCCTGCTTATTAGTTTGCTTCAGGTACACGGTATAACTGGAGTTTACATAAATACTTTTGAACTCGGGCAACTCCAGTGTTTTCTTGGTTACTTGAGCACGTGAAGCGAATGAAAAAGTGATGAACAGGAGAAAGATTAAATTTTTTGGTTTCATAACGTATTGATTTAGACCGTTTAATTACCAGCGAAGAAATGAAATTTAAGCTAATTGAAGTGTTTAAAAAACTATAAAGTCGGTAAAGTCCATTTAGGCTAGATTAAGTGAAGTTCGGTTATTTTTTCTTTTTGAAAATAAATTTGAAAATCAGGATAAAAGCAATACCACCCAGGCACATGATAAGAAGTACTTCTGGGGTGATTAGTTTGGTGGCGTGCATATGCTAGGCATTGGGATTTGGGGCTTGGGAATTTCATGTTTCGGTATTAGTGGCTTAGCCAAATGCCTAAGTCCTAAGTCCCAAATTTGATCCTTGCCTGAAATTTAAGATCATTTTTTGTATTTCCGTAAATTGTTTCTCCTCCACTTCCAATAGTATCGCGGTCAGTGTAACTCGTTCGCGCCCAACGTACCCAAAGATCAATTTTTTGGTTTACTTTATAGTGTACCATTGCATACGATCGGACTCCAACTCCATAATAAGCTGGAAATGAAAATGCCAACCACACATCACGCTCATAAACATATTGTCGATTATCGTAGTCATCGGTGTCGAAGAGTGCATATCGAGTAGAAAAAGTGAAGCGGCCAATTTCAAAGTTCACATCCTGAACAATTGCCAATCCTGTTGTGTGAATATTATTTAATGAATAGGTGCTAAATTGAGCGCGTGTTTTAAAACTTAATTTCTGGGTGGCAGAATAATCTGCATTGAACCAGAAATTCCTTTTTGATCCAATTCCCGTTTGATAGAGATTTGTTTCAGTTGGGATGTTCCTGATTTTTGATTCTTCTCGTGCCTGAACAAACAAGCTGACTGTTTTTGATGGCCTGTAATTGAATCGCATTAACCATTCACGTCCGTTCGATGGACTGTATCCACGATAGCGAAGCCAGGGAAAACGGAAAAGATCGAGATATCCGGATAGAGAATACTTTTTGTTGAACGCGTATTTCATTCCCCAATAAAAACCTGCTTCATTTTGTGGTAACGTGCTTTCCGAGACAGCATTGCTATAAAAACTATTAAAGTCTTTAGAAAAATTCCGATACAGCAATGAAATATCTAATTTGGAGGTTAAGCTTCCTAACGAACCAATGGTTATAGCACTTCCATGATCTAAAGTCTTGGCAGCTTCGCTAAAGAAGGTAAAATTACTCCAGGTGTAGTTGAGGAAAAATCCGAGATTATTGTTTTGCTCTCCGCTAAAAGCGAATGTATTGTAAGGAGTTGGCTCGCGATAAATAGGAACACTAAAATTAGTTCGGTGAAATATTAATCCGCCATCTAGCGATTTGTGTTTATAATTTAAAATGAGGCCATAGTTGGTTTCATTAATTTTCTTTCTTGATTCAAGTTCAGAGATTGTGCGATGAAAACCTGTGTTACCCAACGATGAAATCGAATTAAGATCTTCTGTTATATTTTGAGTGATCTTACCATCACGGTCTAATCGTGAGAGAAAGCCCGACAGATTCAGATTTTTCATAAGTGTGGTAGTTACTGCCGCACCGCGAAAATATCCGAATTCATTTAAGGATGTGTATGGAATGAAACCAAGGTTACTTCTGCGTATGGTGGTGATGGATTCAGATCCTTTCCCAATACCAAAACCTCCACCCAATACTAACCCTTGTCCGAATTGCGCTTGAAAATCACCAATGATTAAATTTTTGATT
>JANOLM010000474.1:0-4153 GCA_031419815.1 Bacteroidia bacterium | reverse complement strand
GGCTTCTATGCACAAGCCAACGAAGATGACCCACGCAACAATATGTAAGCCTATAAATACGAAGTTGTTTCTTTTTGACATAATTCTTAAAAGTTTAAATTATGACGCGATGACGTGCAGTACCTTTAGCATAAGTTTTGTGTTATATTTCCCTTCAATTTCCATAGAGCTTTAGTTGATTTTTGAATGATTAACGGTATAAATATCAATAAAATTTTATTGAATAACAATAAATTAAGATTTATTTTCAATAAATTATTGAAATGATCATTTAAACCAAGAAAAATGGTGAGGGAGACCAGAAAGAACGATTCAAGAGGATTTCAAAGTACAATTTGATAGGCTTAGCGAACTACAATTTTTAGCCCTTCTTAAATTCTTCTACCTCTTTCAGTAACTCCATCGACTTGATGATAGGAACCCACTCAGCACCATTAAACATTAATCGAAACCACTTCTTGTCTTTGTTTTCGTACTTAATGTTTATAAACAACCAAATCGCGAGGTAGCTGAGGGAAATGGTGACAACAGCTTGCAGAATGAACAAAAATGCATTTCCGTTTTGAAGCATACTTTTGTTCCAGTAAAAGGTAGTCCAAACTGGTAATTGCAGAAAAAGAATACGGGCTACCAATAAAGTACTTGATTTAAGTCTTGCTAGTCGCTCTTGTGTTTCCGCTATTGATTCACTGATATCCGTCTGATGGATGAGAACGAGTTGATGGATATAGATAGCAATTGCAACTTTGGTAATCAGTACCTGAATGCCGGCTGAAACAAGAAAGAAAAGACTGACTTTATCAAGTGCATGAATAGCAAGATTAACAATGATAACATCAAGTAAGGCAACCCAAGCAACACCGACTGCGATGGCGAAAAACTTAACCAAGCTCATTGAGGATAGGGCAGATTTAATTTTCTTACGCGTTATCTCTTCCGCAATAATGCGATTGAGCACCAGACTCTGATCCAGTTTTTTGTCGTATGATTTCCAGATATTGATAATTTCTATATTTTCCATTTTCAGTTATTAGTTATGGTTGAAAATTGTTGCCTTAATCTTTCCTTTATGCGCCCAATTTTGGTAGAGACATTGGAAACAGTTATGCCAACGATTTCAGCTATTTCATTTTGACTCTTCTCTTCTAAATAAAGGATCATTAGAGCGCGATCAAGTTCGTTTAGCTCTTTTATGAATTTCTCTAAGAGTCCAAGCGACTCTTCCTTTTCGTTATGCGTAGTTTCTGCAACCGTCTGAATTACGGTTTCAGACAATGGTATATGAAACCCCTTTCTTCTGTTGTCCTTTCGATAGAATGAGATAGCTGTATTCAATGCGATTCGGTACATCCAGGTTGAGAACTTCGCTGTGCCATTATATTTATCAAATGATTTCCACAGTTGAATAGTGATCTCTTGAATCAAATCCTGTCGATCATCTAAGTCTTTGCAATAGGAGTTTGCTATTTTATAAATAATTCCTTTGTTATTCTCTAGCGTGGTAACAAAATCTTCGGATAGCTGCACGTTCATCAATTGAGATTACTTTTACATTAAAACTACATCTTTTAGTAAACCAGTGGCTTAGGGGATTTTGAGACCTATGGTAAATGTTTCTTGGCCGCAAATGATTAAGCTTTGCTCAATTATTCGCAGCATGGCAAGAAATCTCACAGTCAAAGCACTTTATTTCAAATATTTCTATTTGAACCACCAAAAAGGCCAGGGGTCATAATTGTTTGATTAACTAATTTAGGAGTGTGATGTATATTGAAATGTAGATAGTCCAAAATTATTGCATCCGGTTGAAGAGACTTTCAATTGACTGCTTTCCACTTTTCAGATTATTCTGACTATCGAATTTACTACTGCTTTCCTCTTTCAGCCTATCTCTAACTTTCCCTGTCTTCCTGGTATCATCCTCATCCTGTACGCCTGCATCGCAAACTTACCAAGCTTCTGCGTTAGCCGGTGATTCACATACGCACCCACGGCCGCACCAATGCCCGGCACAAGCTGTAACAACTTTGCCAGATCGATGTAGTCGCGGTATTCTTGCTGAAAATTGCGCCAGTCAAATTCATTCATGGTGCCGGGTAGGGCAGTGGCATAATCATCCCAGCCCTCCATCAACGCATATGTTTTCTGCCTCCCCTTCTGACTGCTAAACGTAAGCTGAAAGATGTGGAGAATGTACAGCCGCTCTCTATAATCATTCACATCATAGCCATACACAGCAGCGATCTCAAATAGCATCTTGATTTTCACCGTAAGCCACAAGGGAAAATCGGCAAGGCTCAGCAAAATTCCTCCGGCACCCGCAATGGCGCCTTCTGCCGTAGCCGTGTTGCGATACACTTTTATTTTATGTTGCGCGGCAATTTCGCGTGTCACTAAATCTACATCAAGCAACGGTTTGGGTGTCGTGAAGCCTGAACCTGCCAGTACGCCCCTCACCATCTGCTTGATGGCCGCAGTGAAAATCTGATGCACTTTTTCCGGGATGATCTTATTCACGCGCGTCTGCAAGCCCTTTGACAGCCGGTTCAGCACTGAAGGCGACTGCTTCATTTTCTTCTGCCAGCGCGCAAGTTCCAGTAACGCATCCTGCTCGTATGTATCCATGTTGTTTTGTGCACATTTATCGTGCCCGTTCGCGGCTCATGCCACAACAGTTGTCCGCACTCGCATCTGCCACCGCACCAGGGCAGTAAGATTTTTAGAGCAAAGTAACGGGCATCTAAAAGAGCGAAGGAAAAATAGTTTAGCGAGCTGAAGGACCGATCAATAGCGAGTATGGAAGAAAAATATAAAGGACTATTTCTAACTGATTAGATAAGGCATCAATTAATGGATGATTCACTTCGTGGAAAATAATCCTAACTTAAGGCATCGGCAAAATTTAAAGACTATTTTAGTGCCATAATTTTTGAACAAAACATAACAATGGACATTAAAATCACGAAAACAGAAATTTCAAAACTGAAAGACATAGACTTTGATAATATTCCTTTCGGAAAATACACCTCAGACCATATGTTTGTAATGGACTATGCTGATGGACAATGGGGTGATTTCAGAATTTTACCTTATCAAGGTTTTGTAATTGACCCTCAATCCAAAGCCTTACAATATTGTCAATGTATTTTTGAAGGTATGAAGGCAACGATAGGTGCCGATGGTATCCCAAAATTACTACGCCCGGATTTGAATATTGAACGTTTTAATCTTTCGGCAGAGCGTATGTGTATGCCTAAGGTTCCAAATGATATTTTTTTAAAAGCCTTAAAAGCCATAATCGCCTTAGAGATAAACTGGATTCCGAAAGCAACAGGAAGCGCATTATATCTGCGTCCGACAATGATAGCAACGGAAAGTTCATTGGCGGTAACTCCTTCTGATACCTATACTTTTTACATTTATACGGGTCCGGTTCAACCCTATTTTACAAAACCTATAAGATTAGTTACTGAGCAAAAGCTAATAAGAGCCGTCCCTGGTGGCACCGGAGAAGCCAAAACTGGTGGCAATTATGCAGGTTCTTTAATGGCAAGCCAGTTGGCGAAACAAAAAGGGTTTGATCAAATTATTTGGCTTGAAAGCCCTGAATTTAAAAAAGTTCAAGAAGCAGGTATGATGAATTTGTTTTTTGTCATTGGCGATACAGTGCTGACACCAAAACTGACTGGTGCTGTTTTAAAAGGCACAACCCGAACTTATTTTATTGATATTCTTGAAGAAAAAAATATAAAGGTGGAGGTTCGGGATATTTATATCGATGAAATTTTGGAAGCTTACAAAAAGGGGAATTTAAAGGAAGCCTTTGGTTCGGGCACCGCAGCAGTGGTTTCGCATATTTCTGAAATAACGCATGGCGAAATACTTATGGTTTTGCCAAAAGCAGAAGAGCGCAAAATTAGCAATATGCTTTATCAAGAAATCAATGGGCTAAGAGCAGGACTCATTGAAGACAAGCGCAACTGGTTAGTGCCTGTCGAAGTTTATTCTTAAATCAAATTAACTACAAATTATGGAAAAAATTAGTTGGAAGAATGTCCGGGTAGAACAAGTCAATCCGAAAATGAAAAGGCAATTCATTCATGGAGAGAAAGTAATGATTGCCAAAATGGAATTTCAAGATGGATTTTTAGTG
>JANOLM010000473.1:0-6094 GCA_031419815.1 Bacteroidia bacterium | reverse complement strand
GAGGCAACCATCGCCATCTTGTCCCCGAAATAATAAACGTCTCTTACTTTGCCTTTGTAAAAGCCAGTCTGGCCTTTGAAAGTGAAATGAGTTTCTTTGATGGCCTGCATAGTGGTTCAATATTAACTTCTACTAGTGAAGTTTCTTTGCAAGTCAAAGTTAAACATGATTAATGAAATGCACTTTAAAATCTTTCTCTTTTCGTAAACTTTTGAATTCAGGATCACCTGTTATAAGCGTCCCCTTTTTTTCCATGGTAAGTGATGCTGCGAAAGCATCAGCGAAAGAGATCGGAAATTTAGATTTTAGTTGTGAGGCGAGATAGGTGGAGTGAAAATCGGCATCAATAATTTTAATCGGTAAGGTCTTGAGAATGGTTAAGGATTTTTCTGCATTTTCTTTTCCTGCCTTTCGGTAAAGCATGTAGTAGATTTCGCCAACGTTTAAGACAGAAATAAATCCTTCGCGTTCTCCCATTGCTATTTCCGAGAGAAGATTAGAAATTTGATCTGAGCCTTCTTCCTTTCTGAAATGTGCAATAAGGGCAAAGCTATCGAAGATAACATTTTTGGTCATAGCTTTTTCTCGAACTCCTTTTCCTTTAACAGATCCCCCAGAATACCAGGTGCATTTAACCAGCCAGCAAGGCTTTCAAAATATTCTTTAGTCAAAGCGCGCATTACAATTTCGCCATTGCCTTTATCTGTGAAAATAATTCGGGTACCAGGCTTAATGTTATACTTTTTCCTGAGATTTTTGGGAACTATAATTTGATGCTTGGAGGTGGTAACAGAAGAAGAGTTTTCGGATGTCGAGTGCTTTACTTTTTGCATAAGTGTACTACAAATATACAAACGTACTACGATTTACAAAACTTCTTCCGTTCTTATTTTGTCTGCTCCTCTACAAGTATACCGGCTTTAAACAGGTAGGTTTTGATCACATTACCCTTCTCGTCAAATTCCTTCCACTCTTTGTGCTTTCGGTTGGCCACATATTCTCCTTGCTCTTTGATTTGGCCGTTGGGGTAGAAGCTGGTATAGAGTCCATGCTGTCGACTGCTTTTGTATTCACAGACGGAAAGGAGTTTGCCATCCTCATAGTAGTTTTTGACGGGGCCTGTAATGAGATTTATCTGATAGGATTCTTCCAGTGATTTGTTGCCCGAAGGATAAAAGGTGGTGCGGATGCCCTGAAGCTTTCCGTTTTCGTAATTCTCTTTGAGTTTTGTGGTCTTGCCATCCTCAAAGAAATAAACCCAGGTGCCATGTGGTTTTAACTTCCGGAAATTCTTTTCGTAAAGTTGAGTGCCTGTATCTGAAAAGCCTTCTTCTTTCGAATCAATGCCATTTAGTGTGACTTGTTCACGGGTTTTAATTTTTCCGTTTGGGTGATACTCAAGACTTGTACCAGTTTTTGCACCCTCATTGTATTGATACTTATGCTGTATCGTGCCATCGGCAAAGTAGGCGATGTTATCACCATGCAATCGACCGCTCATGAAGGATCCCTCCAACAGCAGATGACCATCGCGGTTGTAGTTCTTGAAGTTGCCCATCTTCTCTCCGTCTTTTAAGGTGGAGACAGTTTCCAGTTGACCGTTTGAATAGTAGGTTTTGTAAAACCCACTTAGAACTCCATCCTTAAAATCGGCTTCAGTCTCGATAGGACCAATTTCATAAAAGGTTCGTGTAATGCCGTTTGGTTTTTTGTTCTTATAAGTAATTTCCTTACGGAGTTTTCCGGAAGGATAGTACTCGCGAACAAGTCCATCCGGCTTTCCTTTTACAAAACGCGATTCCATTTTTGTAGTGCCACTTTCATAAAAGGATTTTACGGAGTCAACTAATAAATTATTTTGATAGAAGGCTGTTTGGATGGGCTTACCTTCTTCATTGAAGACTTCAACCGAGCCATGGCGAAGGCCATTCACATAGGTAATCTTTCGTGATAATAAACCGTTTTCATGATACTCCATGAAAGTACCCGAACGCTTCCCTTCCAGGTAGTCTCCCTCCATCTCAAGTTTTCCGCTCTCGAAAAAGCGTTTGTATTTTCCCTCTAACGTTTCAGTGTCACTTACCGAAACAAAATAATCTTCCTGAACTTGTTTTTTTTTGGGATCGTAAAATGTCTTTACTTGTTTCTGAGCTAAGGATGCCGAGAAAAAGAAGATAAATAAAGCAAAGGATATAATCCGGAGTATCATAGACTATTCAAAATCAAATTCTAAAACGTTTATCAGACTGGGATGTTGTGCTTTAAATTTTTTCATATAAAGACGTTATGGAGAAATCCCAAATAAATTATTGAATTAAAATAGGCAGACACTCATCCCTTTGAATATTTCTGTTCGACTCCTATGGAGTCGCATGTTTATAGAAATGTTTTGCTATAGACATACGACCCCTGCGGGGTCGAACTTTTGAAACCGATG
Organism: Bacteroidia bacterium; assembly: GCA_031419815.1. Taxonomy (GTDB): domain Bacteria; phylum Bacteroidota; class Bacteroidia; order Cytophagales; family Cyclobacteriaceae; genus ELB16-189. Next base: position 3,657 of record JANOLM010000473.1, on the reverse strand, counting down.
TTCCACAATTAAAATATTTATATCCGTTCAATTACAATGGCAGAAGCCCCACCACCACCGTTACATATTCCGGCCACACCGATTGTTGCATTATTCTGCTTTAAAATATTGGCTAGTGTAATAGTAATTCTCGCACCGGAAGCCCCGAGTGGATGACCTAACGCAACGGCACCACCATTCACATTTACGTTTTCAGCAGTGAGACCTAGCTTCATATTATTAGCTATGGCAACAGCTGCAAAGGCTTCATTGATTTCATAATATCCAACATCCTTTTTATCGATACCCGCCATCTTCATTGCTTTAGGGATGGCAATAGAGGGAGTGGTTGTAAACCACATGGGATCTTGTGCCGCATCTGCGAAACCGAGTATCTTAGCCATAGGAGTGAGGCCAAGTTCTTTTGCTTTTTCCTTGCTCATTAAGATAACCGCGGCAGCCCCATCATTAATAGTAGAGGAGTTGGCAGCCGTAGCAGTTCCTTCTTTTGTGAAGACCGGCTTTAATCCTGGTATCTTATCAAAATTTACATTCTTATACTCTTCATCTTCAGCAAACAGCGTGATGTCTCCTTTTTTGCTGACAATATCAACGGGAATAATTTCGTCTTTAAACTTGCCGGCTGCCCACGATGCTGCCGAGCGCTTATACGAATTGATCGCATAGTTATCCTGATCCTGTCGGCTGATGTTCATTTCTTTCGCAGTGTTATCAGAACATACGCCCATTGCACAATGATTGTAGATATCAGTGAGGCCATCGTGTGTAAGCCCATCTACCAGTTCACCGTTTCCATACTTATAACCGTAGCGTGCCTTCATTAAATAATATGGAATGTTCGACATGCTTTCCATTCCACCGGCAACTACAACATCATTATGGCCCAGCATGATAGACTGAGCGCCCAGCATAATGGCTTTCATACCAGACGCACAAACTTTATTAACAAGTGTGCAGGGAACATTATATCCTAGCCCGGCACCAACTGCTACCTGAGTAGCGGGAGCTTGACCAAGTCCTGATGAGATAACGTTTCCAAAAAATATTTCCTGAATATGTTTAGGATCCATCCCAATCTTGCTGATGGCTCCCTTTACGGCAACAGATCCAAGTTTAATGGCACTTACACTAGCAAGGCTTCCTCCAAAACTTCCAATCGGTGTCCTTACAGCCGATACGATATATACTTCTTTCATGTCTTTTAAAAATTTCAAAATGAATAATTATGTGGCTGGTTCACTGTCCACGGTCAACAGCCAACTGTGGACAGTAGACTGTGGACTATTCTACCAATCCGGTTTGCCTTTGTCTTTTGACTTCGTGGCTTTGCGTTTATTTTGTTGCAGGTATTGAACTTCCTGATTTTTCATTGCCTCCAATATCATTTTGGCTTTCTCATCGCTCATCTCTATCTCCTTAAGCTTTTCGGAAACAGAAGGAGGTATATCGTTCTTGTCTTTATTTTTGTGATCTTTCTGCTCCCTTTCTTTTTGTTGTTGCTCCTTTTCTTTTTTTTCTTTTTCTTGTTGCTCTTTGCTTTCCTTCTCTTCCTGTTCTTTTTTCTCCTTCTCTTGTTGCTCTTTATTCTGCTTATCTTTTTGATCCTGCTTTTGGTCTTTGTCGTTTTTCTGCTGGTCTTTCTTTTCGTCTTTTTTCTGATCCTCTTTCTTCTTCTCTTCTTTATTTTGGTCTTTATTTTGTTCTTGTTCTTGCTTCTTCTGTTCTTCCAATTTCTTTTTTACAAATTCATAATTGAAACGTGCATCCTCATTAGCGGGGTCAGCTTTCAATGCTTCCTTAAAATGCTGTAAGGCTTCTTCAAATTTACCCTGGCGATTGGCGGCCACACCCAGCTGCTGATTGGCTATAGATTTTATTTTTAAATTGTTGCTTTGTGCAAGGGGTAAGTAAGCATTGGAAATATTAGTGGTATCCCGAAGCTCAAAATAAGAATTGGCAAGATTTAGCATCACCTCTTCTTCTTTTACGCCAAGAGAATCTACAAGATATTTATATTTCTGAATAGCAGTTTTGTAGTCTCTATCGAGATAGGCTTTTTTGGCTTCTGATTTTAAAGAATTGATTTTACCAATTTTGTCCAGATCGGTAAACAGTAGTGCTATCGCGAATATTCCCAGAACCAACTTCATATATGTACGGTCTTCACGTTGATCAAAATATCTAAAACCAAAAATAGTAATGCTGCCAATAAAAAATAGAAGTAGCGATTGGCTGTAACGTCTACAAAACGAGCATCCCGCAACTCACCCTCAATGTGGCTTATGGTGTTGATAAGACGCGAGACATCATTTTTAGATCCATTGATTTCAAAATACTGACCACTTGTCTTACTGGCAAGAGAACGCAGGGAACTTGAGTTTAGTTTTGACACCACCGTATTTCCTTGATTGTCTGTTTTGTAAGCCTTGCCTGCATAGATCTGACTTCCTTTTTCGGTGCCAACACCAAGGGTAAATAGCTTAATGTCTTTGTCTTCAATCTCTTTTGCAATTTCATCGGTTTCTTCACCAAAATCTTCACCATCGCTGATCAGGATAATGACCTTTGATTTCTGTTGCATTTGTGAACCTTCCTGATCACTGACCTTCGTCAATGCCATCCTCAAGGGGGGGCCAAAATCTGTTCCGGAAGAAGGCACTAACCCGCTGTTCAGGGTTTCAATAAAAAGGTTCAGGGCATTTTGGTCGAATGTAAGCGGGCACTGCATAAAGGCTTCGGATGAAAAGATAATGATTCCTATCCTGTCTGAATTAAAGGCCTCTACCACTTTTTTTAGTTCAAATTTCACTTTCTCCAATCGCGTGGGCTGTATATCAAAAGCATCCATCGACTTGGAGAGATCAACGCATATCATGATGTCTTTACCCACCGATTTAATTTCCCGTTTAGAATCGCCAAATGATGGTCCTAGGAAAGCAATGATCAATAAGGTAAAAATGGCGCTACGAAGAAAAAATTTTATGAAAATATTCCGGAATGGCGTATTCAGTGAACGGCCAATACGTACAATCTTTCTTATATAGATCGCATAAAAAATCAGAAAAATCAGGACGAAAATAACCTCCGTCCATTCAAAGTCACGAAACCACACCACTTCAGTCTATTTTAATCCGCAATTAACAATTTGTATTTGCCTTGTGCAATAGGGATTTTAAATGGGACTTAGGGCCATGCCTACGCTAAAGCTTCGGCAGGAAGGCATTAGGCATTAGGACTTAGGACTTAGGGCTTGGGCATTGGGTCTTAAAGATTAGGACTTGGGATAAATCTATTTCTATCTTGTGTAACAACTTGTTTTAAGATGATCGCACTTGGAATTGATCTAGGAGGGACAAATGTGAAAGGGGTTCTGGTTACCGATGGGGGTGAAATTCTTGCTCAGAAAACTAATCCAATTCCAAATTCAGATTGGAAGAAAGGTGTATTAGAATTGTATCAAGACATAGCAGCCCAATCCCAACAAAAATTTGTAGTTGGATTAGCCGCTCCCGGATTGCCAGATGAAATGAATCGACAAATCAATTTTATGCCGGGTCGATTGGAAGGTTTGGAACGATTCGACTGGAGTGATTTTTTGAAACAGGATGTTCACGTGTTGAATGATGCACATGCTGCCTTGTTGGCCGAAGTAGAGTT
>JANOLM010000472.1:0-15414 GCA_031419815.1 Bacteroidia bacterium | reverse complement strand
GGAAGTGGTGCATCAACACAATTTTCTTTTCCTACACCGGGGTCCTATAACGTGAAGTTGACCGTAACAAATCAATCCGGCTGTAGTTATTCTTTGGCTAAGAACACGTCAATCGTAAAATCACCTGTGGCAAACTTTTCATCGTCCCTTGAAAGTGGCCCTCCTCCGCTTACCGTCCAGTTTACAAACTCATCGTTAAATGCTACTGCTTATCAATGGCGATTTAATGATCTAAATAATTCAGTCAGTCTTTTGGAGTCGCCTTCATTTACATATCCATCGTTGGGTGATTTCAATGTTGACCTAATAGCCAGTAATGTTCAGGGCTGCATGGATAAAAAAAGTAAAGTGATACATGTTATTGTACCCCGCACAGAGATAGAACTGGAAGAATTTACATTGCTTCGCAACGCCACAACGGGCTCAGTCAGACCAGTCCTTACCATAAGGAACAATAGTAACTACACAATTAACAATGTTGATGTTGTGGTTGATATTGCAGGTACTGCATTAGTCAAAGAAAAGATAAGCGCAACCATTTTGCCGAATGCGTCCTCCTCTCAAATTTTGAACTATGAGTTGCTACCCAGTAGGGCTCCGCTTGATTATTTGTGTGTTGAGCTTCGATTGACAGATGATCGCCTGTCAGATGATATGGATTTGATGAACAACAGCGCTTGCATCAGCCTTCAATCAAAAGAAATTCTTTTTCCTCCATATCCAAATCCTGTTCATGAACAGTTAAGTATGGATTGGATAGCATTATCAGAAGGCTCCGTAAAAGTGTCTGTCATTTCTCAGATGGGTCAACTGGCTTTCCAGAAAGTGGCTGACGTTGGAGTAGGCTTAAATCTGATTACACTGGATTTGTCTAAATTAAATTCAGGTTTCTATATCTTAATTTTTGAAAGTGCTGAAATCAAAAAGACTTTTCCATTTGTAATACAGAATTGATAATTCGAAGAATTTGATTGATTAAGAATTCAAGATTAAAAATTAAGTCTTTGACATTTGGATTTTGAATCCTGGCGTAATCAATTCTAATGAAATTTTATTTTTCCAACTAGTTTCATACCAAATTTTATTCTGTTAATTTTCCTTTCTTTATCCAAAGAGTCTATATACTTAAATGATCATTTGCTGAATATATATTGACAAGCAGTCCTCCTGATCATTTCAGGCCTGCCTGTTGGTACTATGGCAAGCATGTTTTTTTGAAAAAACCGAAAATTACTCATGAAAGTAAAACTAGATGCCATTGACCGGAAGATTTTGCAAATCCTTCAGGCAAACTCCAATATTACCAATTCGCAACTAGCGCAAGAAATTGGTCTTTCTCCGGCTCCAACATTGGAGCGTGTGAAAAAGTTAGAGAACCAGAATGTCATACGTAGCTATCATGCGGTAGTTGATGCTGCCCATGTAGGCCTGGGGGTAAGTACCTTTGTGATGGTTTCATTGAAGGGACATAACAAGGAGAATATTGAAAAATTCATGAAGGCAATCGGCAAAATTGATGAGGTGATTGAATGTCACCATGTCTTAGGCCAGGCGGACTTTATCTTGAGAATTATTTGCACCGATATACCGGCTTACCAAAACCTAATGCTGGAAAAAGTTTCTAATATTGAAGTGGTTGACAGTATGCAATCAATGGTGATCCTTTCTACTTTTAAGGACAGTAAAGTGATACCAATTCCATGAACGAAATGACTATGGACAAGACTTTAGTCCTGGATGATGGACAGGTAAATCAAAAAATCCGGAGAATGGCTTTTGAAATTTATGAGAATAACTTCAAGGAAAATTCGATTGTATTGGCGGGTATTGAAGGACAGGGTTATTTATTTGCACAGCTGTTGTCCAAAGAGTTGGGAAGAATTTCACCCATCACTCCACAAGTTGTGAAAGTAAGCTTAGATAAACTTTCACCATTTCAAAGTGAAGTTGAATTGGATTGCGATCTCAAAGAAATGCGGAAAAAATGTATTGTGTTGATTGATGATGTGCTCAACACGGGTCGCACACTTGCCTATGGTCTAAAACCTTTTTTAACCATAGAAGTGAAAAAGATAGAAGTGGCCGTACTGGTTAACCGTAGCCATACCCTTTTTCCAATATTGCCAAATTATACCGGCTTCGAGCTTTCCACAACACTCAAAGATCATGTGGAAGTAAAATTGGGGAAGAAATCATCAGTCCACCTACATTAATTTAACGTTAACAACACGGAATCTAAAATCTAACGTCTAAAATCGCTATGTCAATTCATAAAAAGCAAGAGCTAAAAAAAGTAACTACGCACCAGTTGCAGGAGATGAAAAAGCGAGGTGAGAAAATTGCTATGCTCACGGCTTATGATTTCAGCATGGCTAAGATTATTGATGGAGCAGGTATTGACGTGATCTTGGTTGGTGACTCGGCCTCCAATGTAATGGCAGGAAATGAAACTACTTTGCCCATTACTTTAGATCAAATGATCTACCATGCTACATCCGTAGTAAAAGCAGTTGAACGGGCTTTGGTGGTGGTTGATATTCCATTCGGGTATTACCAGGGCAGTTCAGGCGAAGCCCTTCGTTCTTCCATCCGAATTATGAAAGAATCGGGGGCACATGCTGTTAAGTTAGAGGGTGGAAGTGAAGTAAAAGATTCTGTGTTGCGAATTTTAAGTGCTGGCGTTCCGGTGATGGGCCATCTGGGTTTAACCCCGCAATCCATTTACAAGTTTGGGACCTATTCGGTGAGGGCTAAGGAAGAGGTGGAGGCGAATAAACTAATTGAAGATGCCCAGCTTTTGCAGGAGTGTGGTTGCTTTGGGATTGTACTTGAAAAAATTCCTGCTGAATTGGCAAAGAAAGTTGCCGCTCAATTGCAAATTCCAGTGATCGGAATTGGTGCCGGGCCAGATGTAGACGGGCAAGTGTTAGTGATGCAAGATATACTGGGCATTACCAAAGAATTTAAGCCTAGATTTTTAAGACGCTATGCGGATCTCCATTCTGTAATTACAAGCGCAATTGGCAAATATGTGGAAGATGTAAAAGCAAAAGAGTTTCCGAACCAGGAGGAAAAGTATTAGCTAGTTGTATAAATTTTCTAATTTTCGAGTTCAATTAAAACATAAACACTTTAGCCCTTAAATACCACACAAAATGAGCGATCAGAAAATCAGCATTAGTAACGGAAAACTTCACGTGCCCGAAAATCCAACAATCCCTTACATAGAAGGTGATGGCACTGGCATTGATATTTGGCCGGCCTCACAACATGTTTTTGACTCTGCTGTTGCGAAAGCATACAAGGGAAAGCGCAAGATTAACTGGAAAGAGGTCTTGGCGGGAGAGAAGGCTTTCAATAAAACTGGAAACTGGATGCCAGAAGAAACCTTGAACATATTCAGGGAATATCTGGTGGGCATTAAGGGGCCATTAACCACCCCTGTCGGTGGGGGTATTCGCTCCCTCAATGTGGCCTTGCGTCAGGAATTGGATTTATATGCTTGCGTCCGTCCGGTGCGTTGGTTCAAAGGCGTTCCATCTCCCGTTAAGGAACCACACAAAACCGACATGGTGATCTACCGCGAAAATACGGAAGACATTTATGCCGGTATTGAATTTGAAGCCGGCAGCGATGACAATAAAAAGTTTATGCAGTTCTTCAAAGACACCTTTCCGAAACAGTTTAAAAAAATACGCTTTCCCGAAACTAGTGGCATAGGAATAAAGTCAGTGTCAAAAGAAGGAACTGAGCGATTGGTGAGGGCGGCTATAAAATTCGCTGTCGAACAAAAGAAGCCAAGCGTAACGCTGGTGCATAAAGGGAACATCATGAAATTTACAGAAGGTGGTTTTCGCGATTGGGGTTATGCATTGGCCAAAAATGAATTTGGTGCTAAAGAAATTGACGGAGGTCCATGGATGGAAATCAACAACAACGGTCACAAGATTGTGATCAAAGATTCTATTGCCGATGCATTCTTACAGCAAATCCTACTACGCCCGGATGAATATTCAGTAGTCGCTACATTGAACCTAAATGGTGATTACGTTTCAGATGCACTAGCTGCAATTGTGGGTGGAATTGGGATTGCGCCAGGTGGAAACGTAAATTACATTACAGGTCATGCCATCTTTGAAGCCACTCATGGAACGGCTCCTAAATATGCAGGTCAGGATAAAGTTAATCCGGGATCAGTAATTCTCTCCGGTGTGATGATGTTTGAATACATGGGTTGGCTGGAATCTGCCGAACTGATTTATAAAGGCCTTGAAGCTGCTATTGCTTCAAAGCGTGTTACCTACGATTTCCATCGCCAAATGGAAGGAGCAACCTTATTGAAATGCTCGGAATTTGGAAATGAAATTGTAAAAAATATGTGAGCTTAATATGGGCAATGTGGATCACAAAATGAATAGAGCCGGGCGTAAAACCCGGCTCTTTTTTTTACCATTCTTATGTGGAACTTCCCACTTAGGACAAGTATCAGAAAGAAGAGAAAATTAAAACTCTAACATTTTAACTACGGTTACCGCAGCTTCCTCGCCTTTGTTTCCAAGTTTACCTCCTGAACGTTCCAAGGCTTGTTGCTTATTTAAAGTTGTCAGTACTCCAAAAGCAACGGGCTTGTTAGCGTTGATACTGACGTTCATAATTCCACTGGCCACAGCCTGGCAGATGTAGTCAAAGTGAGGTGTGTCACCTTGAATTACGCAGCCCAAAGCAATGACTGCATCAATTTCTTTTTTCTCCACCATCCACTTCGCTCCCAATGGCAATTCAAAACTACCGGGCACATTTTTACGGATGACATTTTCTTTCTTCACATCAAGTTTTAGTAAAGCGTTATATGCACCTTGATATAAAGATTCTGTGATTTCCTCATTCCATTCTGCTACTACAATAGCAAATCTTTTAGTGGTGAGGTTGATCTTACTTTTTCCGGAAACAGATTTTAATGTGCCTGCCATTCTACATTCGTTTTTTAATTGTTTGCGGATCGCGATTTGTATGCAAAACGCCAAGTATTATTATAGAAGTTCGCTTTTCATCTACCTTAAAATAAATCAAATATGGAAATCTTCTGACTAGGGTTGTGCGAATATTCTTAAAGCGAATGGAATAATGTAATGGGCGTTCGCCTAGTAAAGACAACTTCTCACTTATTTGCCCATAGAACTCGAATCCTAAATTTTCCCTTTCTTGATTGTACCAGGCGATAGACTCAATAATATCTTCTTGAGCTTCCGAAGAGAAAACCAGCGAATAACTCATCGCATTTTTTCTATTTTGGATTTAAGGTCTTCCCAGGAAATAACATTCTCCGGGTTTCGCTCGTAATCTTCTAATCTTTCTTCCACAACTTTCTGGTGCCAATCGGGGATAGAATAGCCCTGCTTGTCGGCTAATACCAATCCGTAAATTAATGTTAGAAGCCGATCATCCGCATCATCTATGTATTCGTGAAGTTCTTTTTTGATTCCGGCTGCATTCATAATCCTGATTTTACTATAAAAATAAGAAATAAAAAAGGATCACGTTTTTCGTGATCCCTAAAAAATCTTGTGCTTCTACAGTTACAGATTGCTCTCCAACCTCGCCTTAAACTTCCGTGCATTTTGATATTCGGAAGAATCAAAATACCGGTCAATTATTTTTTGATATGCTTCTTTTGCCTTATCGTTTTGATTTAGCTTTTCAAGTGCTAATGCTTCTTTCATCAGGTAGGTAGGCGTAAAGTATTTATTAGGATTAAAGCTTGACGCCTTACCATAAAAGTTGGCAGCATCTTCATATTGCTTTTGTTCCATGTAGGCATCTCCAATCAAACTAAAAGCACGTGGCTGCACAAGCAAATCGTTTGATTTAAAATCTTCGAGATATAGAATGGCCAAGGCATATTTTCCTTGCTTTAATGAGATGGCTCCTGCATAAAAGTTAGCCAGGTTAGCAGCATCTGTTCCGCTGTAATCCTCAATGATCTGTTCAAAGCCTAAATTGTTTCCGTCACCCTTCAAGGCCAGGTTCAAACTATCAGCTTCAAAATAACGCACTGCCTGAAACATATCTTTTTGGGCTTGCTGATCTTGTCCACCGATGTAGTAGTTGTATCCAAAATAGCCACCCACTACAAGAAAGATGAATCCTAACACTCCTATGACGAGTTTTAGGTTTTCCTCAATCCAATGTTCTGCCCCTTCCAGTTTTTCGGCAATTACTTCCGGGTTCTCTAATAAATCTTTGTTTTCTTCTTTCTTTGCCATAGCTGTAATAAAAAATTAACCCCGTCAGATATCGGAATCTTGACGGGGCTGCAAAACTAAGAATTAGGGTCTACTAAACAAAAAGATAATGCCTCATCAAACTGATCAATCCAAAATGTATGGATAGTCGGTTTGAACGTAAACATCTTTGAAAGCCTCGCTTGGATCAGGGTAATTTGAATCTTCGGCAAACTTTACACTTTCCTCAACTTGAGCATTCACCTTTTGACCGATGGCTTCTAAATCTTTTTCAGTGGCCATTTTATTCGCCAAAATAGTCGTTTTCACAACTTCAATTGGATCGCGCTGCTTGTATTCTTCCACCTCTTCTTTTGACCGGTATTTGGCAGGGTCTGACATGGAATGGCCTTTATACCGATACGTTCTGAATTCTAAAAGAGTAGGGCCATCTCCTTTTCTTGCCCGCTCTGCAGCTTTGGCTACTGCTATATGCACTGCCTCCACGCTCATAGCATCAACAGCCTCTGATGGCATATCGTATGCTTCTCCTAGCGTATATAAATCGGTGACGTTGGAAGTGCGTTTAACTGAAGTGCCCATGGCGTAGCCATTGTTTTCAATCACGAAAATCACAGGTAATTTCCAAAGCATGGCCAGGTTCAATGCTTCGTGAAAAGCACCTTGGCGGACCGCACCATCACCCATTGAGCATACACACAGGTTTTTAGTCTTGTTATATTTTTCCGCGAAAGCGATGCCGGCACCAAGTGGAATTTGTGCCCCAACAATACCATGGCCGCCAAAGAAATTATGTTCTTTATCAAAGATGTGCATAGAGCCGCCTTTCCCTTTTGAAATGCCTGTTTCTTTGGCAAATAGTTCGGCCATCACGGCTTTTGGGTCAGTGCCCAAAATAAGAGGGTGGGCATGATCGCGATAAGCTGTAATCCATTTGTCGTCTTTTGTAAGAGCCGATACAGCACCTGCAGCACAAGCTTCTTGTCCTATATATAAATGACAGAAGCCGCGGATTTTTTGCTGCCCATAAAGTTGACCTACTCGTTCCTCAAACTTTCGCATTAGAAGCATACTTTCGTACCAAAAAAGGTAGGTCTCTTTTGAAAAGGATGCTTTTTCTGATGTCGCTTTACCTTTGGCTTGGGTAGTGGTGGCCATATCGCTAATTTTGATTCAAATGTGAGTCGCGAAAATACGCCACAAGCGGGCAATCGCCAAACAATCCAACTTTTTATCGAACCAGCGAACCTCCTTGAAATTCAAATTATCGGCTGTGCAACTTCAGAAACTTCAATTATTCAATTTCAAAAACTACGAAGAGACTCAACTTCTTTTTTCGGATAAAATCCAATGTTTTTTGGGCAATAATGGTAGTGGCAAAACAAACTTACTGGATGCTATTCATTATTTAGCCTTCACAAAAAGTGCCGTTAATCCTTCCGATGCCCAAAACATCCGTCACGGGCAAATGCAGTTTGTAGTGAAAGGTGATTTTTTAATGAAAGACAAACAAAAGGAAGTGGTTTGCTCTTTCCAGCAAGGTCAAAAAAAAATTATACGTGAAGATGGTCAGGATTACTTGAAATTTTCTGAGCATGTAGGCAAATACCCGGCTGTGCTGATTGCCCCGCAAGACATAGAGCTGATCTGGAATGGTAGCGAGTTGAGAAGAAAATTTTTTGACAGCCTAATCTCGCAACTTGATAAAGCCTATCTCGAGAATTTAATTATTTACACGAACCAGCTCAAACAACGAAACAGCTTGTTAAAGATGTTCTTCGAAAACGGAAAAGTAGATTATGATCTATTGGCAACTTACGATGACCAAATAGTCCGAACCGGAAAATTCATTCATAAATTGAGACGGGAATTTTTACTTGAGTTTCTGCCGTTCTTCAAACAACATTATCATTTTCTGGCAGGTGATGTACGCGAGGAAGTAAATATCCTCTATCGCTCAGATCTTCAAATTTCCGATTTCGAAGAACTCCTGAAGAAAAACCTACAACGGGATATTATCCTTCAACGGACATCATCAGGAATTCATCGGGATGATTTTCAGTTCACCCTTAATCATGGAGAGTTAAAACGCTTCGGCTCACAAGGGCAGCAAAAATCTTTTTTGATAGGACTAAAGCTGGCAGAATTTCAATGTATTGCAGAGCGAAAAGGATTCAAGCCCTTGCTTTTACTCGATGATATTTTTGATAAACTGGATGACCTGCGCATTCATAAATTAATGCTCTTGATTGCTAAAGGATCGTTTGGCCAACTTTTTATTACTGATGCCCGACAAGGTCGCAGTAAAGAAATTTTATCCGTTGCTAATCTGAAGGCTCAACTCTTTACAGTGGAAAGTGGTAAATTGAGAATTGATGGCTAAAGACAAGGAAAATAATGACGGCAATACCCAACACATTGGGCAAGCAATCCAACAATTGCTCACCAGGTATCATATAAAGTCCAAATTTGACGAAGCCAATCTGATAAGTTCCTGGGAGCGACTGGTCGGAAAGCCAATCGCCAAACGCACCAAGAAAGTGTACATCCGAAATAAAGTCCTTTTCGTAGAGCTCGATTCTCCTTCCTTAAAACATGATCTTAATCTTCACAAAAGCAAGATTCTGGATATTTTAAAAAAGGAGTTTGGAAGTGAGGCTGTTCATGAAATAGTCTTGATGTGACTATTCTGGCAATGAAATCCAATGGAGCTCAGATAGTCTAAAATTTAAGGACAGCTCCAAAACTTGCGTGAGCCTTTCCTTTTGAACAAGGATAGACAAGGTTTTTAGAGATGCAATCAGTTTTTATACTGTTCTTTAGCTATCCTCCCAATAAATCCTTGATTCGGGTTTGTCTAAACCGAAAAACCGTATAATTTTGCACTCCTATTTTTTGGCATCGGGCTAAAATTGGGAAAAGCAGATCCTGACCGTTGGGGTTAGCTTTAATCGTTCTTGAGAAGTTTGAAAAAATTGCTGGGGAGATACTCAAGCGGCCAACGAGGACAGACTGTAAATCTGTTGACTTATGTCTTCACAGGTTCGAATCCTGTTCTCCCCACGGAGTAATTGAAGATTCAATGTTGAAGATTCAAGATTGATTTTAATTTTGAATCTGTAATCTTGAAGCTTGAATTTCCTGCGGGAGTAGCTCAGTTGGTAGAGCGATAGCCTTCCAAGCTATAGGTCGCGAGTTCGAGCCTCGTCTCCCGCTCTCCGCTGTTGTAGCTCAGGGGTAGAGCACTTCCTTGGTAAGGAAGAGGTCGAGGGTTCAATTCCCTTCAACAGCTCGAATAGAACTGTTGAAAGAACTGAGCTTAGAGCATGGCGCGTTTCGCGCCAAGGTCGAGGGTTCAATTCCCTTCAACAGTTCTTATTAAGGAAGGTAATCAACGAATTGATGAATTCTGAAAACGATCAGGATTTTAATGACTTTGAAATTATTATAACGAAGATCTGATCATCGATGGGTAGCGCCATTAAGTGTAGGTGTCAGAAATTCAACGAATAACCCTTATTCGATAGGCTTAAAATGTTTAGGGTGTGTAATGCTTCTGTTAAGGAAGCTTAGAAAATTAGTACTTTTTTAAATTTATTATACACTTTAAACTTTAACTAGATTATCAAATATGGCAAAGGAAACATTTGACCGCTCGAAACCGCACGTAAACATTGGTACTATAGGTCACGTTGACCACGGTAAAACCACTCTTACTGCTGCAATTACTAAGGTTCTTTCCGCTAAAGGGCTTGCTACAATGAGAGATTTTTCTTCCATTGACAATGCTCCTGAGGAAAAAGAAAGAGGTATTACTATCAATACCTCACACGTAGAATACTCAACTGTAAAGAGACACTATGCTCACGTAGACTGTCCAGGTCACGCTGACTATGTGAAGAACATGGTTACGGGTGCTGCACAGATGGACGGTGCTATTCTTGTAGTTGCTGCTACAGATGGCCCTATGCCTCAAACCCGCGAGCACATTCTTTTAGCTCGTCAGGTGGGTGTACCTGCTCTTGTAGTATTCATGAATAAGGTAGACTTGGTTGATGATGTTGAATTGCTTGACCTTGTTGAGATGGAAGTTCGCGAATTGATGTCATCCTATAGCTTCCCTGGCGATACCATGCCGGTGATTCGCGGTTCTGCGCTTGGCGCATTGAACGGTGAGCCAAAGTGGGTAGAGAAAGTGGAAGAGTTAATGACGGCAGTGGATGAGTTTATTCCTATCCCTATTCGTTTAATTGATAAGGATTTTCTGATGCCAGTAGAAGATGTGTTCTCTATAACAGGTCGTGGAACTGTGGCAACTGGTCGTATTGAGCGTGGTATTATCAAAACAGGTGATCCTGTTCAAATTTTAGGAATGGGCGCTGAAAACCTTACTTCTACCATCACAGGTGTGGAAATGTTCCGCAAAATATTGGATAGAGGCGAAGCTGGTGACAACGTTGGTTTGTTACTTCGCGGTATTGAAAAAGAGCAAATCTGTCGTGGTATGGTTATCTGTAAGCCAAACACTGTAACTCCTCATGCTAAGTTTAAGGCTGAAGTTTATGTTTTATCTAAGGCAGAAGGAGGCCGTCACACTCCTTTCTTTAATAAATATCGTCCTCAGTTTTACTTCCGTACTACAGATGTTACAGGTGAGTGTAAGCTCCCTGCCGGAGTAGAAATGGTTATGCCTGGCGATAACATATCAATTGAAGTTGAGTTGATTAACAAAATTGCCATGGAGAAAGGTCTTCGTTTCGCTATCCGCGAAGGTGGGCGTACGGTAGGTTCAGGTCAGGTAACTGAAATCCTCGACTAAATTTCCTTGGCCGTAAGGCAAATAACTGATAATCAGTAATAAGCGTTTCCGAGATTTTTCTCGGAAACGCTTTTGTTTTCTTTCTCTTTGTTCTACCTTTGCAGTCCTTTAAAATTTAGGTAAACGGGTGGGGTTTAAAGGGAAGAGCTGAACTAAATGGTTTACGGGTGTAGCTCAATTGGTAGAGTAGTGGTCTCCAAAACCATTGGCTGGGAGTTCGAGTCTCTCCACCCGTGCAAGATTTAAAATTATGCCTTAGGACATTGAATTGTGCTAGGGATAAAAAATAAATGAAGGATTGGCTGGCCTCGATGTATCGGGGTTAACCAAGAAGAGAAGAAAAAAAAAGAATGGAAAAGCTTAGAAACTATATTCTTGATTCGATTGATGAGATCCGTAATAAGGTCTCATGGCCAAAGTTTGCTGAGCTTCAAAGCAGCGCCATTTTGGTGTTGGTGGCTTCGTTGATTTTTGCACTCATTATTGGAGTGATCGATCTTGGATTTAAGAATGCTTTGGCTTGGTTTTATAAAGAATTTTAAGGTATAAGATCGAATGGGCGAGCTAAAGTGGTATGTGCTTCGGGTTATCAGCGGACAAGAAAAGAAAGTAAAAGCTTATCTGGAAACTGAGGTCGAGAGGTCAAAGCTTACCGATTTTATTCCGCAAGTGCTCATTCCGTCTGAGAAAGTCTACGAGATGAGAAATGGCAAAAAGCGTGTGAGAGAAAAGAATTTCTTTCCAGGCTACATCTTGGTCTCAGCAGATTTGACAAACGGAGAGGCCTATCACTCAGTGAATAATATACCTGGGGTGATTGGTTTCTTGGGAAATAATGGAACAAGTGCTTCAAAGGATCCAGTAGCACTTCGTCAATCTGAAGTAAACAGGATACTGGGTAAGGTAGATGAGATTGATGAGCAGGATGCCAAACTGGATAAGCCTTTTATTAAAGGTGAGTCTGTAAAAGTCATGGATGGTCCTTTCAGTGGTTTCACAGGATCAGTTGAAGAGATTTTTGAAGACAAGAAGAAGTTGAATGTGACGGTGAAAATATTTGGCAGGAATACTCCGGTCGAACTGAGTTATATGCAAGTTGAAAAGTTAGAATAACAGAACAGAGTAATGGCAAAGCAAATTGTAGGTTATTTAAAGTTGCAGGTAAAAGGTGGCGCGGCTAATCCAGCTCCTCCTATTGGCCCTGCTCTTGGTTCAAAAGGTTTGAACATAATGGACTTCTGTAAGCAGTTCAATGCAAGGACTCAAGACAAACCAGGTCAAGTTCTTCCCGTGCTTATTAGTATGTATAATGATAAGTCTTTTGACTTCGTCATTAAAACGCCACCGGCAGCTATTTTGATTATGGAGTCGATAAAATTGCAAAAGGGTTCAAAAGAACCTAACCGTGCAAAAGTGGGCTCAATCTCCTGGGATCAGATTAAAAAGATAGCTGAAATTAAGATGCCCGATCTTAACGCATTTAAAATTGATTCAGCTATGCGCATGATTGCCGGAACGGCTCGCAGCATGGGTGTAACAGTAAGTGGAGCTGCCCCTTGGGACAAATAAAAAACGAGTTAAAAGTTAAAAGTTAATAGAGAGAATAGCTTCCAACATTTCTATCAACAATTAACGATAACGATTAACTGATTAAGAAAATGACAAGGATAACAAAAAATAGGAAGGCTGTGATGGCCAAATACGATCCAGAGAAAGTTTATACTTTGGATGAAGCTTCAAAAGTATTGAAAGAGATCACGTTTGCAAAGTTTGATTCTTCAGTTGATGTAGACATCCGTTTGGGCATTGACCCTAAGAAGTCAGACCAAATGGTGAGAGGCGTTGTAAGTCTTCCGCATGGTTTAGGAAAAGTAGTTCGTGTGTTAGTACTATGCTCACCCGATAAACAACAGGAAGCAAAAGATGCTGGTGCAGAGCACGTAGGCCTTGATGAGTATATCAAAAAAATTGAAGCCGGATGGACTGATGTTGACGTGATCATCACCATGCCAACCGTGATGGCAAAAGTTGGAAAGCTGGGTAAAATACTAGGGCCGCGTGGTCTTATGCCAAACCCAAAATCAGGAACAGTGACACTCGATGTTGCGAAAGCTGTGAAGGAAGTAAAGGCCGGTAAAGTAGATTTTAAAATTGACAAACAAGGAATTATACACGCCAGCGTGGGTAAGGCTTCGTTCAGCGCAGATAAAATAAAAGATAATGCCGCTGAACTTATCAACATGGTGACGAAACTTAAACCCGCTTCATCAAAAGGCACATACCTTCAAAGCATAAGCCTTTCATCAACGATGAGCCCGGGTATTAAGGTTGATACAGGTTCAATAGCAGGTTAATTAATACGAACATGACTAAGGAAGAAAAAGCGCTAATTATAGATGAGTTGTCTGACAAGTTTTCTCAGAACCCTCACTTTTATATCACAGATGCTTCCGGACTTACGGTAGCTCAGATCAATGCATTCCGTAGAATTTGTTTTCACACCGGTGTAGAATATGGTGTCTATAAAAACACCCTTATTCGCAAAGCACTGGAGAAGCAAGAAGGAAATTTTGAAGAATTATATAAAGTGTTACACGGGTTTTCAGGAGTCATCTTCTCGAAAGAGTCAAGTAATGCTCCTGCAAAAGCCATCAAGGAATACCAGAGAAAGTTAGAAGGTAAACCTGCATTGAAAGCTGCCTCCATAGATGCTTCCATATTTATTGGGGCGGAACATCTCAATACACTAAGTGAGATGAAGTCCAAAAACGAACTACTTGGTGAAATTATTTCCTTGCTGCAATCTCCTGCCAAGAATGTTATTTCTGCTCTTCTGAGCGGCAGACAAACGGTAGCAGGCCTTGTAAAGGCTTTGGAAGAAAGAAAACAATAAATCAAAAATTTTTAAACACTTACTAACATGGCAGATATCAAAGCAATTGGCGATCAACTGGTAGAACTTACCGTAAAACAAGTAAATGAACTTGCTTCTTACCTGAAAGAAACTCACGGAATTGAACCTGCAGCAGCGGTAGCAGTAGCAGGCCCTGCAAGCGGTGGAGCAGCAGCAGTTGTAGCGGAAAAAACCAACTTCGATGTGGTATTGAAAGCAGCAGGTGCTAACAAACTTCAAATTGTGAAGCTTGTTAAAGAACTTACCGGTCTTGGCTTGAAGGAAGCAAAGGACATGGTTGACGGAGCTCCTAAAACAATCAAAGAAGGCTTACCAAAGGACGAAGCTGAAAACTTGAAGAAGCAACTCGTTGAGGCCGGTGCCGAAGTAGAGTTGAAATAATTCTTGAAGGCGAAGGGTACCGTCTTGTAACAATATTAAGCCCCAATTCCGACTTGTCGGGACTGGGGTTTACCTATTTGTACCCAATTTTCGGTTTCATATTTCTAGTCCAGGATTTTTAAACCTATAAGCACCTTGGCAAAGAAGACTATTAACGGCAGGATTGATTTTTCACACATTGAGAAAGTTCTGGAATACCCGGATTTTTTGGATGTCCAACTTCAATCCTTCAATGACTTTTTGCAAATCGAAACCCCCGCTGAGAAAAGACAGAACGAGGGGCTCTTCAAAGTATTTGCTGAGAATTTTCCTATCTCCGATTCCCGCGAAAACTTCGTGCTGGAGTTTGTGGATTATACAATCGATCCTCCGAAATATTCGGTTGACGAATGTATTGACCGAGGGCTAACCTATTCGGTTCCGCTCAAGGCCAAATTGCGCCTCACCTGTAACGATGAGGACAACGAGGATTTCCAAACGATCGAGCAAGAGGTGTTCCTTGGCAATATTCCCTACATGACTGGGAAGGGATCATTCGTGATCAATGGCGCTGAACGCGTTATTGTTTCACAGCTTCACAGATCACCTGGTGTGTTCTTTGCCATGAGTAAACACACGAACGGAACCAAGCTTTACTCAGCTAGGATTATCCCGTTCAAAGGATCTTGGATCGAATTTGCGACAGACGTAAACTCTGTGATGTATGCCTACATCGATCGTAAGAAAAAATTCCCTGTAACAACCCTTCTCCGTGCCATAGGCTATGGTTCGGATAAAGCCATTTTGGATTTGTTCGGATTGTCCGAAGAAGTTGAAGCCAATAAGCCTACTCTTAAGAAAGTAGTAAACCGCAAACTTGCCGCAAGGGTTCTTAAGACCTGGACGGAAGATTTCGTAGATGAGGATACTGGTGAAGTTGTATCCATTGATCGTAACGAAGTATTGTTAGAGCGTGACCATGTTTTGACTGCCGAAGACGTTGACGTAATTGTTGAGTCTGGTGTAAAATCAATCATCCTTCACCGCGATGACGTAAACGTTACTGACTATCACATTAT
>JANOLM010000471.1:0-3875 GCA_031419815.1 Bacteroidia bacterium | reverse complement strand
AAGCCTAAAAATAGTCAATAGTCCACAGTTGGATGGTCTGACTAAGCATTTTTTTTAAGACCCAGAATGCTGTGTCTGTTTAAAACTCAAACTGCCATTTGCATGTTGCGTACTTTTAAGCTAAGTCCTTTCTTTAAAGTATGACCCTTTATAATTACTGAGCACAGTCGGCAATGGACTGTTCACTTTTGCTTATTATTGCAATTCATGGCTTTACGTTTGGATGATATTAAGGCGCCCATTGCCAGGGAAATGGAAGATTTCGAACAGAAGTTTCGTTCGTCTATGAAAACGAAAGTGCTTCTGTTGGATAAAATCATGAATTATATTGTCAAGCGAAAAGGGAAGCAGATGCGCCCCATGTTTGTCTTTCTTAGTGCAGGCGCTTGTGGCACTATTTCAGATTCAACTTTTCGGGGAGCATCTCTTATTGAGCTTCTTCATACGGCAACGCTTGTTCATGATGATGTGGTGGATGATGCCAATTACCGCAGAGGTTTTTTCTCCGTTAATGCATTGTGGAAAAATAAGATTGCTGTTTTGGTCGGTGATTTTCTTCTGTCGCGCGGTTTGATTTTATCGGTTGAAAATAAAGATTTCGATTTGCTTAGCATTGTTACTGAAGCCGTAAAAGAAATGAGCGAAGGGGAATTGTTGCAAATGGAGAAGGCACGGCAGTTGGATATCAACGAAGAGGTGTACTACGAAATTATCCGCCAGAAAACAGCTTCGCTGATTGCGTCATGTTGTGCCGTTGGCGCCAGTTCCGTAAAAGCCCCCGATGATATTGTGGGAAAAATGAAATTGTTTGGTCAACATGTTGGAATGGCGTTTCAAATTAAGGACGACTTGTTCGACTATGGGGAGGATGAGATTGGAAAGCCCGTGGGTATTGATATCAAAGAAAAGAAGATGACGTTGCCATTAATCTATGCCTTATCAAAGTCAACCTGGCTGGAAAAGCGCAGGATTATAAGTATAGTAAAGAACGAAAGTGAAAAGCCTAAGAAGGTGAAAGAGGTGATTGATTTTGTTAAAAAATCTGGTGGGATAGAGTATGCCATCCAAGCGATGACCAAGTACCACCAACAAGCTTCGGATATGCTTGCGCAGTTGCCTGATTCTGTTTACAAAAATTCCCTTTCGCAGCTAGTTCAATTTACAATTGACCGCAAAAATTAATGGTAATCGGTTTTATAAAAACCATTTCAATTACCATGAACCAGCAATAATTTCAACTACAACGCAGCTCTAACCCTTGTTCTTCCGGCTTCCAAAACTGCGTATTCTTTTAAATCTTTATAAGTATCTAAATCTAGGTTTTCTAAGGCAGGCCCTGTTTCTTCAGGAGTGAAGTTACCTTCGTTGGCCCACCATTTTTGAGCATTCTCCTTCGCCATTTTTTTGTCCACTTCGAAATAACCAATCACGGAGTCTGAAATAATCCAGGGCTTTTCTATGGCAGCGTATTTATCAAAAATGAGAGAACGCATTTGCGTGCCGTTGGACTGATTTTTGAAATGCGATAATGTGTAAGACATAGTTTCGGGTTCAGTCATGACCATGTCCCAATATTTTCTTGAACTGATTATCTGGGCAGTAGTTAACAGGTAGCCAAAGCCTTTTTCAATAGGCTCTTTGGTAATCGTACACGAAGCTTTTAATTCTTTCTTCTTTTTCCCGAAGATTCTATCAAATAGTGCCATAGGTTAATTGTTGTATCTCTTAGATACTCTTAAAAGGGTAAATAGTTGCACCCAGACAAATATTTTTTGTGGCAATCGTAATAAAATAGTCTTTAGTCGTGAGTTTCGGGTTTCCAGTCTTGAGTTTCGGGTTTTGAGCTTTTAGAAAAATACTCAACTTTAATATCACAACTCAAAACTAGAGACTCAAGACTCAAACCTTATGTCCCCTTTACAACAGCCTGCTTTGGCTTATGGAATTTCTCATAATTGGTAAGAAATTCTTCCAGTTTATCGATTGGCGGCTTCTTGGCAATTATTTTTTTCTTGCTATCCAGGATATAAAGTGTTGGTGTTTGTTCAGCATAATACAATTTACTGTAAATGCCAGTATAGCTTCTCGGGCCATTTACGGAGACCCAATTAGTTTTAAATTCTTTGATGAAATCCTTCATCTTTTTCATGGAAGAATCTGCTGAGACCGCAAAAATTTCCAAATCAAATTTTACTTTATTCTTATTATAAAACTCAACTAATTTTGGAGTTTCTTCCCGACAGTGGCCACAATCGGGGTCGTAGAAGAAAATGAATGTGTATTTCTTTTTGATGTCATACTGTGACTTAGGCTGGAGGTTTTGATCCTGCATCTGCAGATTGCGGCCTTGGTCTCCCACTAAGCTTCCTCGTAATTTTTCAGCATAGTCTTTTAAGTTTTTTTTAATGGCATCACTTATCCAAAAATCCATTTCACCGGAAGCGTAATATTTATCATAAAGATTAACGTATACGCGATCCAGTCCCATTATTTCTGGAGCCTGATAGTTCACCAGGCAATTCCACACCAGGTATTTATAGGTTTCCTGATTTTTTTTTGCCTTTTCTGCAAGTTTTATAATAGCTTTTGTGATGGTATCTGGATCTGGAACAAAAAGTCTTCCCAAGTACTCTTTCAATTTTTCCTGATAGAAGGGCTTGGGCATGCGGATTAAAGCATCATCTGCCAAATCGAAATTATCAAAGAAATGTTCGCGATAATATTTTAGTTGAAAGGTGGAGTCGATAGAACCATCTGGTTTTTTTGGTGGTTCGGGTATTTCAATTTGTTTGGTGATTTTAAAAATCCTGGCGGTTAGTGTAGCCGGATATTTTGCAATCGTTTCGTTTTGATAGGCAGTCACCTTTTCACTCACTTTTGTAAATGATTCCTGCGCTGCTTTTTTTCGGGGATCAACTTTGGAAATGGAAGTGTCTTGCAAAATTTTAATGAAAGGCTCTGCCTCTTTATGACGATCCATATTGAAAGCTATATTGTCGAAGAAAAGCTTATTGTCCTCATCGCCTGTCACCTTCATGTTTCGGATATAATCTTCATTAGATGTTTCCAAATTGAAATGCTGGTCTGAGCTGATGACGAAATCAAAAATTCGTGACTTGTCCAGCACCAGAAAATAAACACCTTGTAGCAACGTTTTTGTACCATCGAAGTAGAAGGTGCCCTGGCTATTGACTTTGGCTGTATCTTTTACATAAGTCTGTTCGCCATTATAGTAGCCGAGGTAGGCGGTTGTGTCCTTCCAACCCTTAATTTTGAAATCAATTTTATACCCAGGTTGAGCAAGGGAATAAAAGCCCAAAGTCAAAACAAAAATGAGTGTTCCTAAAGTCCGCATAGTGGATAAATTGTTTGCAAATGTCTCAATTTTCTAAATTAATGCCAATTAATGAGTCTCGAAGCAGAATGGTAAACTTTTAACAAAAAATTTGAAAATTGAGCTTACGAAGAAGCAGGGTGTCTGACACCCCAATCCAGTGCATTATTTTGTTAAATTTGCAATAGCAATAAAGAAATCATATGAAGGTACTGTTAGATATAAAAGATTCTAAAGTTCAGTTTGTAATGGAATTACTCCAGAACCTTTCCTATGTCAAGGCTAAGCCCCTATCAGATGAGAAGGCTCAGTTGATGAGCGAGATTAGAGAAGCAGTGGAGAATCTCAAGTTAGTTAGACGCGGTAAACTAAAAGCCCGTCCCGCCAAAGAGCTTTTGGATGAGTTATAAAGTACTGGCAATACCACCTTTTGATAGACAAGTAAAGAAACTTGCCAAGAAGTATCCATCATTAAAAGGAGAACTTTTAGAGCTAATTGAGAGTTTGGAAACGAATCCTGCTCAAGGTTCTTTCATTGGAA
>JANOLM010000470.1:0-1810 GCA_031419815.1 Bacteroidia bacterium | reverse complement strand
AAAACAGAGCTGCCGGATTGGGAAGAACTTCAGGGTTTGAATCAGAAAAAGATTGTTGCAGCTTATGAGCAAATGAAAACCACGCGAAAGGTGCGTGAATCTATTCCTGATTGGATGGATGAGCTTGGTGAAAAGGAAGTTGGAGACCGATGGGAAAGTGAATTGGAAGCTCTTAATCAGGAAGCCAGCGTTGTGCTGCGTGTCAATACTTTAAAAGTTTCCCGTAAGGAGTTACAAACACAATTGAACGTTGAAGAAATTATTACAGAAGCTCCGAAAGAATATCCGGATGCGTTGATATTAGAAGAACGTCAAAATATTTTCACACGTCAACAATTTAAAGACGGGCTCTTTGAAGTGCAGGATGCCGGCTCACAACTCATTGCTCCTTATTTAAAGGTGGAGCCGGGCATGCGTGTGATTGATGCCTGCGCTGGTGGTGGTGGAAAAACACTTCACCTCGCTGCCTTGATGCAAAACAAAGGCCGCATCATTGCCATGGACACTGAGCAATGGAAGCTGGACGAGTTGAAAAAGCGTGCGCGCAGGGCGGGCGTAGCCAATATTGAACCACGTTTGATTGAATCTTCAAAAACAATCAAGCGATTGGAGAACTCTGCCGATCGTTTATTGTTGGATGTACCTTGTTCTGGCTTAGGTGTGTTAAAAAGAAATCCGGATGCTAAGTGGAAACTTAATATGGATTTTATCGACCGTGTTAAAGAATTGCAACAACATATTTTAAAAGACTATAGCTTGATGATAAAACCTGGTGGCTTAATGGTGTATTCCACATGCAGCATTTTACATACAGAGAATGAAGATCAGGTGCAAAAGTTTATAGCGGAAGCAGATGGCAAGTTTGAGTTGATGGAAGAAAAGAGAGTTTGGCCTTCGGATGGGTTTGATGGATTTTATATGGCACTTATTAAAAAGAAGTGAACAGTTAATCGTTAAAGGTTAATCGTTGGGTTTGTGCATACGATTAACTTTTAACATTTTTCGATTAACTAATAAATGAATTTATGAAACCATTTTTAACTCTCACTTTACTCTTAATAGGTACTCATTATTTGCAAGCACAGGATTTCAAAACCTACGATCAATCCATAACCGGCACTTCCATCACTTTTAAACTGGCGGCCATACCCGGAGGAAGCTTTACGATTGGAAGCCATATATCAGAAAGAGGAAGGGATGAAGATGAGGGTCCGCAAAAGGAAATTGAAGTCACTGCCTTTTGGATGGGGGTTAAAGAAGTAACGTTTGCCGAGTGGGATTTATATTTCAAAGATGTAACATTGCCGCAGGCTAAAAATCTCGATGGAGTAACACGTGCCACACCTCAATATATTGATTTGACGTGGGGAATGGGTCGTGATGGCAAGCATCCAACGAACAGCATGAGTCATGCCGCATCCATTATGTATTGCAAATGGCTCTATTCAACGACTGGAATATTTTTCCGTCTACCCACAGAAGCAGAGTGGGAATATGCATGCCGTGCAGGAAGCAGCACAGCCTATCCGTTCGGAGATGATGCTTCTGTGTTGAATGAACATGGTTACTTTAAAGAAAACAGCAACACCAAGTTTCACCATGTAGGACAATTAAAACCCAACGCCTGGGGATTATATGATATGCTCGGCAACTTAAGCGAATGGACAATCGATCAATACGATCCGCTTTGCTATTCAAAAATGTCGGATAAAGATCCACGGACAGATCCAGTTTCAAAACATCCAAAGGTTATCAGAGGAGGATCTTACCTCGATGAAAGCAAAGAACTACGGTGTGCCAACCGCAAAGC
>JANOLM010000469.1:0-2289 GCA_031419815.1 Bacteroidia bacterium | reverse complement strand
ATCAAAATCAAACCCGTAGAGAATTTGTGAAACAAACTTCTCTCGTTGCCGGATCACTCATGGCGATGCCATTAGTTTCAAATGCTAACTTTTTTAATTCGTCTGCTGACGATACCATCAAGATTGCCTTAGTTGGTTGTGGTGGCCGGGGCACTGGCGCTGCCATGCAAGCCCTTCTTACAAAACAGAATGTAAAACTTGTAGCGATGGCCGATGCCTTCCGCGATAGACTTGACGATTGTTTCAAAGCATTAACGGATGCGAACAATGAAGAGGGAAATGTGTCCGGCAAAGTTTCTGTAACGGAAGAAACTAAATTTGTTGGATTTGATGGATATAAGAAAGCTATTGCATTAGCTGATGTTGTCATTCTCACAACACCGCCAGGCTTTAGGCCCATTCATTTTGAAGAAGCCGTCAATCAGGGTAAACATATTTTTATGGAGAAGCCTGTGGCAACCGATCCCGCAGGAATCAAACGCGTACTAGATGCCGCAGTCATAGCGAAGCAGAAGAAATTAAATGTAGTTGTAGGGCTGCAACGCCATTATCAAAACTCTTATCGCGAATTGTACAAGCGACTGAAAGATGGCATGATTGGGGACATTGTTTCCGCGCAAGCTTGGTGGAACAATGAAGGAGTTTGGGTAAATATGCGAAAGCCTGGCCAGACCGAAATGGAATATCAAATGCGCAACTGGTATTACTTCAACTGGCTTTGTGGCGATCACATCACCGAGCAACACATTCACAACCTGGACGTGATCAACTGGTTCAAAGGAAGCTATCCAGTGAAAGCGCAAGGTATGGGAGGACGAGAAGTAAGAAAAGGAAAAGAGTTTGGTGAAATTTTCGATCATCACTATGTAGAGTTTCAATATGCTGATGGCAGTGTTCTCAATAGTCAATGCAGGCACATCAAAGGCACGATGAGTAAAGTGGATGAACAGATCATGGGGACGAAAGGAAATATTTACTGTGGAAACATGAACATTACCGACCGCGCTGGAAAGGTGATGTATCAGTTCGATAAGGAAAAGGAAAACAATCCTTATCAAACCGAACACGATGAACTCTTTGCTGTCATTGCCAAAGGCGAATATAAATTTGCCGATGCCGAAAACGGAGCGAAGAGTACGATGACTTCCATTCTCGGAAGAATGGCTACCTACTCCGGCAATGTTGTGGAGTGGGATGCTGCAATTAACTCTGGTTTGAATATTATGCCAACTACGTTTGATTGGAAAGCAATGCCACCTATACTGCCAAACGCAGAAGGATTTTATCCGGTGGCTGTTCCTGGAGTCACCAAATACTTTTCTTAATTAGAAATATTATCAAGGAAGTTAAGCCAGGCAAGTCCTGGCTTTCTTTTTTTAGAATACTTCAGGAATGTCTATTTTTGAATAATTATGCCTAAGCTCTATGAATATTTTGGATTGATTATTTTATTTTACTCCAATGAGCATGAGCCAATCCACGTACATGGCAAATATCAGGAGATGGAGAGTAAGGCAGAGATCATTTTTGAAAATGGTAAATTTAAGAAGGTTAGAATAGTAAAGGTCAAGGGGAAAAAACCACTAGATAGCAAGCAAGAGAAAAAACTCAAGTTGCTGGTTGAGAATTTTAGAGACGACATTGTAAAGAAGTGGGTGGATTTCTTTGTTTACAATAAAGCTGTGGAATCAAAAACTATAACACGTAAAATAGAATAGTCATGGTCATTTCAATTGATAAAGCTACTTATCTCAATGATTATCAAATTCGGTTTGAATTTTCCGATGGTAAGAAGCAAACTATTGATTTCAAAGCATTCTTATCAGAAGCTAAAAATCCTATGACAAAGAAATATCTAAATAAACACGCCTTCAAAAAATTCAGAATAGAATACGGTGATATTATTTGGGATGATTATACAATGTGCTTTCCCATTTGGAACATCTACGAAGGAAAAATCTGACAGTCCATCAGACACTTCAAATTTATTAGGTCTTGAAAATCCTTTCCTCCATACTTCTTAAGTTCTACGCCCTGTGGGTATTTCTGGTATTTACCTTATCCATGTTGGTGCTACTTCCCGGTATGACAATACCTTTTTTCTTTGGCAATAGATTAAGTTGGCTGGGATACAAATTTCTGTTTGCCTGGTCATGGATATTCAGTCAGCTTACTTTTATTCATTACCAGTTTCATGGAAGGGAAAATTTTAAAAAGGATCAATCCTATATTTTCGTAAGCAATCATACATCTTTTTTAGATATACCAGGCTTATGTATGATTATCGGG
>JANOLM010000468.1:0-2913 GCA_031419815.1 Bacteroidia bacterium | reverse complement strand
AGTGTATGAAGCAACATTTCTTCGCAAGCAATTGGAAGAGTTGCTTACAAAACTAAACCTATCATCTGTTCACGCCATCGCAGGTCTTTCTTTTGGCGGCCCGGTAGTAACAGATTTTGTTGTACACCATCCCACTCAAGTGGATAAAGTAATTTTAGTTGATCCGTTTTATCCGGTTAAAAGTACCGAGACAGGAGGAACGCAGTTTCCTGAAAGTTTTATGCGGTTCATGATGGCGCTATCGCCAGAGGATATGGTAAACGGACAACTCACCGATCTCAAATATCCGGAGCGGTTTCCGCAGTGGGGCGATCAATACAAAGTTCAGATGCAATACAAAGGACTTCGGCAGGCGTTGATCTCCACCCGTCTTCACTATGCTACACCGGAGCAGATACGAGCTACTTATGAACAATTGGATAAGTTAGCCAAACCGGTATTGTTAATTTGGGGCATGGAAGACAACACCACACCATTCAGTTCAAGCGATGAATTGCGCAAAGTACTTCATACTGATTTCATGCCAATTGAGGATGCAGCTCATTTGCCCCAAATGGAGAAAGCAGGAGAAGTGAATGCAAGGATTTTGGAGTTTTTGAAAGCAACGCCATAAATCAAGGGAGGCACGACCGTGGCAATCCCCAGCCACGAGGATCGTACTTCAGTTTAGCCAGTGGTCGATGTTATCACCGAACTAGGATAGGAAGTTACACTCGGATTATTAAAATAGAATTATGAAAACTTACAAAAGTAGAAGCGGAAAAAATTCGGGAGTGATTGCCTACGAAATAGGAGACGACTTCATAAAAGTTCAATTTCAAAGCAACCATGTCTATACTTACTCTTATCGAAGCTCGGAAAAAAGTATAATTGAGAAAATGAAAAATTTGGCAACAAATCAAAAGGGACTTGCCACGTTCATTTCTCAAAATCAGCCTGGATTCGAGTGATCAGCGCACCCAACGAAGCTTCATCAATAGAATAGACAATAAATAATAAATAGGAGTGAGCTTATTTTTTCTCTAGTCCTGCTTCGAGAAGGAGAGTAAGCAACACAAACTTGATCCCATCTGCACCTTTTTCGTTAAGCCACCACTCGTCCAGTGAATGTTCATTGTTACTTTTCCCTCCAGAACCAATTGTTACTGCTGGGATACCTTTGGCAGTTGGGGCGCCAGAATTAGTCGATCCAATACTTAGTTGAGGGTTTGTTGTGAAGTATCTGGCGGCAGCCAATGATTGTTGAACTAGTGGTGCGTATGCGGGAGTAACCCCTGTTGGCCTATTGCCAATTTGCTCGAAGGTGAGGGTTAATGCTTGTTCATTTTTCAACCTTCCGTTATATTCCGTAAGTCCTTTTTGCAAGGACGATTTAAAAATAGAGTCAATCTTCATCAATTGTGTGTGACTTTCAGACCGCATATCTATCTCTGCCCAGGATTCAAAAGGAATTGAATTAACTGAGGTGCCTCCTCCTGTGCGGCCAACATTGAAACTCGTCTTGATTCCAGTTGATGTAAATAACAAGGCAGCATCAGCGAAGTAATTAAGCCCTTTTGCCATTGCATGATGTGGATTGCCTCTTCCAAACCCCATCCATGAATGACCACCAGGCCCGTGAACTGTCACTTTATAGCGCACTGAACCGAGGGCACCGTTTGTGACCTGATCAATTTCTACACCATCAACCGAAATCCACGAATCGATTTTTAATTTACTTTTCTCTAATACATATTTTACGCCACGCAGATTTCCCACCCCTTCTTCACCTACGCTTGCTACAAAAAGAATATCATCCATTGTTTCAAGATTTGCTTTCTCCATTGTTCGCAGCACGGTGAGCATCACGATCAGCCCACGGGTATCATCTGCAATGCCTGGAGCAAAGAGCGTATCACCTTTAATTTTTACAGTAACATCTGTTCCTTCCGGGAAGACGGTATCCAGGTGAGCATCCAATACAACTGTTCTTCCACTTTTTTTTCCCTTGCGTAAGGCCAGAACATTTCCAATTGAATCCATCCAGACTTTATCCGGGCCAGCGGCTTCCAATAGTTCTTTGTATCGTTGTGCACGAACAGATTCCTTAAAGGGTGGGGCAGGAACTTCGGTAAGTTCAATGTGTTCTTTACGTGTAAGCGGTTCAAGATTGTCGATGATAGCAAATGCTTCTTTTATCTGCTTATTTTTTACCAGCACCTCAACTTGTTTGGTATATTGATCACTCTTCACTTCTATTTTTGATTGAGCGTTTGTGATAACCGCCTGTTGGACAAAGAGAAGGAGTAACATCACAGAAAGTAACTTTGAATATTTTTTCAACATGATAGGGAAGGATTAGATTCTATTTTCTCCAAAGTACCAAAAAACACGGAAGCCATTGCTATATTTTTCTGTCAACGATTGCGCTTAAACAATCAAATTATTTGATTCAACGAATGTTGACGGAAGCAAAGAAAATATATACATTTAGTGGCATAATTATGGAAGAATCAAATCTGGTACAATACATTCCCATTGCTCTCATGTTCTTTGTGGCTGCTGGGTTTATCGGGGTCACAATGATTGCCACGCACCTCTTGGGGCCGAATAGGAAAACCAAGACCAAACTGGAGTCATTTGAGTCAGGGATTGAGCCACGCGGTAATGCCCGTATCCCATTCAATATCAAGTACTTCCTGGTGGCAATTCTTTTTGTTTTATTCGATGTAGAGGTAATCTTTATGTATCCCTGGGCAGTGAATTTCAGGGAGTTAGGTGTGGCCGGGTTTGTGGAAATGATTTTATTTATATCATCTCTTCTCCTGGGCTTCTTCTATATAATAAAGAAGGGCGCTTTGACGTGGGAGGAGTAGACATATAATTAAAGCGGTATGGAAACATTAGCGAGTGGAATTAGAATAGGTGAAAAGC
>JANOLM010000467.1:0-1650 GCA_031419815.1 Bacteroidia bacterium | reverse complement strand
AGAATTGATTGGCTCAGGGGTGATTAGCTAGAAGCCTCAGAAATTAGGCTGTCAAGGCTGAGACTTGATTAAAAGAAAAATTGCTGATCTCAGTCTGTTTTGCCGCATGCTCAATTGTCATGCTTACAACATCTCCATTTTTATCCAATTCCAATAGTACATCCGCGCTGAGATCTTTGGTCTCATGAATTTCCTTGTTGTTAAAATTGACAAGCAGGGTATCCGTATCTTTAAAATAAGTAATGGTCATGCTATATTTTCTATTTATACGATCTAACAAAAAAAGCATTATGGATTGTTTCCTTGTCTTCGAGAATAACAACAGTAAATTTAAGCAAAAAGAGGAATATGAGAATAGGAATACTCTCAATTAGCTAATCTCTATCAAAAGTTTGTCAGCATGAAAATGATGAGTTGGTTGGGTCATGGGTTATCAATTAGCTTTTCGAATAAAACAAAACGATCCGCCTGTACCTTCATCGCCAGCATCCTGAATAGCATGCGACAACTTTTTATACTTACTGCTCATTCCGTAAATTTACTGCATATCCATCAGAACATTACCACCTGCAAAGAAGGTGGTTTTCTGAGGTTCAATAAAGCCGTTAGAAACAGTTTGCGATTCATAAGCCAGCCAAAGATGCTATTAAAAATAGCAGGGAATTGATCAAAGGCAATACCCATAGACGAGTATTTTTACATGGGCAAGAGACCTAAATATGAACCCAAACACATTTGATTTTAACTACTCTGCCGGTTAAATTGACTAATTTTGAAAAAAAGAGGAATAATGGAAACCTTGATCAATCGAATTACCCTAAACCCAGACGTTTGCAGTGGGAGGCCAACCATCCGGAACATGCGCTTTACTGTAGCTCAATTACTTGAACTCCTTGCCGCTGGGATGACTCAAGAAGAAATATTAACCGACTACCCATACCTTGTTGAGGAGGATGTTAAAGCTTGCTTGCTTTATGCGTCTATAATGGCAAACACCAGATCATTTACACCTCTTAATGCGGCTTAGGAATGTTTAGTTTTTTGATAGATACTCAGCTACCACCTTTGCTAGCTGCTTATCTGAAATCAAAAGGCTATGATGCAATACATACCACTTTTTTTGAAAGTGGACATCTTTTGAAAGACGCTGAAATAGAAATACGGATTTGCTAGAATATTTTGAGCGCGAACTACCAAAACTAATAACGCTCTTTAGCGAAAATAACAATCTTGTTATCTTCAATAGACGACAGATTATCAGTTACTAATTTTTACGTCCGTCTTTCGCAAAAGACACATCAACTTGCTAACCACTCCAACGCCTCTGTCTTAAAATCGACATCAATAAAAAACGTAATTCCTTTTAGCAGAAAAACTTTGGGGCCTGTAATGCCAAGAAATGCTCCTTTCTTTCGAGATGCCTTGTTGACTCTGTAAAATCCTTAGCGGCCTTCATATAGTTGGCTGTGCCAAAGGTATGTTCGTAGTTGGCCAGAAAAAAACTGATTTTATTTTCCTTTAAGATTAACTCTTTATGTTCAATCGTCAGGGCAATGAGTTCAGCTTCCTTTCAATGACAATAATCCACCTTAATGATGTCAGTTCCCTTATACTTAATTTTTTGTATCCTGGCGTTCATGGTGAATTAAA
>JANOLM010000466.1:0-11035 GCA_031419815.1 Bacteroidia bacterium | reverse complement strand
ATCCCTGGCACTTAATTTACCGTGGCGAAGAAAACACTTTGCCAAATAAAATGGTATTAATCGACAGTGTAGATGTTACGGGAAATGGTTTTACCTATGTAGATAAAGGTCGTTATAAAAACATTCCAATCGCAGAAGATAAATTTTATACCTATCGTGTGCTGACACGTGGCACATATGGGAACCCAAAAATAAAACGACAGGAAAATTTTTCACAGATGGTGCTTCAATATCCAGAAAATAAACTGCTACCCTGTCAGCCAATTGCAGTCGCCCGTCTGCTGAATTGCGAAGATTACATCAACGCCAACACCTGTGATCAAACTGAATTTAGCAACACGCTAACATGGGGGTCATCTAAAGACATTGCTTGTCGAAAAGATATTAAATCGTATAATGTCTATGCGTCATTTACACGCGATGGAGAATATCAACTCTTGGCTTCTCATGTAAAAGATACATTCCTGCTCGACACCGGACTTTCCTCTTATGCACGTTGTTATAAGGTAGCAGCAATTGACGCTTTGGGGCAAGTAAGTTTAATGAGCGCCTCCGTGTGTAACGACAACTGTCCTTACTACCAACTTCCAAATGTGTTTACGCCCAATACTGATGGCTTCAACGATTTTTTTACAGCGCGATTTAAGCAGCTTGATACTTCGGCAGAAATACCTTGCCCACGTTTTGCCAAGGCTATTGATTTTAAGGTATTCAACCGCTGGGGCAAAGAAGTTTATCGATACTCATCAGAAACAAATGAAGGCATTCGTTTGGCTTGGGACGGCAATGACAGCAGCGGCTCTCCATTATCCACGGGCGTATATTATTATGCAGCAGAAGTGACGTTCAATATGCTTGACCCAGAAGAGCAAAATAAAAGATTTACCGGATGGGTACACTTGGTGAGGTGATAGCCTAATTAAAGGCATCTCTAAAAACTCCTTTTGAACTTCTCCTTTTGAGAAGGATTGAGGATGAGGTGGTCAAAGGCAAGGTTTTTAGAGATGCTCTTAAACTGAAATACCTTATCCCCTCAATCAACCATTCCCTAAAAAATAATATCTTCATACTTCCCTTTGGAGTACTTGCGGCACGAGAGTCTGCCACTTAATGCGGATGGCTTAAAGAGCGATTTACCCAGGAACATGCGCACGCACTCTTGAATACCTTCGGTAATGCTAGGATGCGGGTGAACACACTCGGCCAGTTCTTCAATTCCCTTATCCATAGAGATTAATACTGCCACAGCTTGGATAGCACTACTGGCGTGGTTGCCTACGACCTTCATGCCCAATATCTTCATATGATCATCGCAGGTTACTAATAATTTAATAAATCCTTGTGTGTTGCGCTTCGCAATGGCGCGTGGGATGGTGCTGTATTCCAATGTTACAACTTTGTAATCAATTCCTTTTTCTTTAGCCTGAGTTTCATTAAGTCCTACTCCTGCCACTTCGGGGCTTAGAAACATAATTGTACTAATGTTTTCATACACCAGTTTTCGCTCGGGTTTACCAAAAATTTTCTCTACCGCATATCGGCCTTCCAACTCACCAACGTTCACCAATGAAATATCGGCAGTTAAATCGCCCACAGCATAGATATTAGAAACATTAGTCTGCGTATCGTTATTATCAATACCCCGCTTGGTAATGTTGATGCCCACTTTATCATCCCATAAGTCTTCCAGATTGGCCACCCTACCAACAGAAACAAGGGCTTTCTCTACATTAAAAGTTTGACGACTGGCATCCGTATATTCCAGTTCATACTCCACTCTGTTGTTAATAATCTTCATACCTACAAGGCGAGAGTTTCGGTGAACCAACACACCATTATTCTCCATATTGCGTTCCACAATACGCACAACATCTTCGTCTTCAAATGGAAGAATGCGATCACCTTTATCAATCAAATGAACTTTAGTCCTGCCAAACCCACTAAAGATAGTTGCATACTCACAACCAATTACCCCTGCTCCTACAATCACCATACTTTCAGGAAAGTCCTCCATCTCCTCTATCCCATCACTAGTCATTACAATTTTTTCATCAATGGGCAATTCTGGCAAGTGCCTTGGGCGACTGCCAGTGGCAAGAATAATATTCTCGGCATAAACAATTTCTTTTCTTGCGCCATTTACAATTTCAATTTCATGCTGACTCAATAATTTAGCCTCCCCTGTCTTGAACTCCAGAAGGTTTGAATAAGGAGAGTTGCGTAACTCTAGCATATGCTCTTCCAGCATCCCTTTTCGCTCACCTACAGCCTTGTGAACCTCAGATTGAATTTCTTTATAGCTAATAGAGGGAGCCTGTATATTGTAGCGCTTCAAGCTTTTACGGAAAGCAGATGCCTCACGCGAAAGCTCCCACCACGTTTTGGAAGATAGAGCACCATTCGTTACTCCCGCTCCGCCCACTTTGTTCCTTTCAATCAAAAGGATTTT
The DNA here is from genome assembly GCA_031419815.1 of Bacteroidia bacterium. Taxonomy (GTDB): domain Bacteria; phylum Bacteroidota; class Bacteroidia; order Cytophagales; family Cyclobacteriaceae; genus ELB16-189. The sequence goes on along the minus strand of JANOLM010000466.1, from coordinate 8,586 downwards.
CTTTTTAAAATCTAATGCGCGCATGGCCGCTGCATATCCGGACGGCCCGGCTCCTATTACTACTAAATCAAAGCGCTCCATAGAAGATGATCTATTTTTCTTAAAAATTGGCATATTTGCCTTAATTTAGAAATAATCATTTACAATTAGATTAATGATTACATCAAGGGAAAGAATATTTACTTTTTGGGGTGATGGAACTAACAGATGAACCATATTATAAATTATAGATAAACATAACGCATGGATAACATCATAGATATCGACAAAAAATTACTTCTCTTTCTCAACAGCTTTCACTCAGATGCCCTTGATCCTGTGATGCTACTGATCACCAAAACTCAGTTTTGGACACCGCTCTATTTGCTTCTTATTTATCTCATTTTTAAAAAGTATAATACTGAAGGCTGGCTTATTCTGGCAGGAGCCGCTTTGGCTATTTTATTATCCGACCAAATAACATCCAGCTTGATGAAACCTTTCTTCGCGCGGCTGAGGCCGTCACAGGAGCCATCCCTCCAGGGTCTTGTGCATCTCGTAGACGATTACAAAGGAGGGCTTTATGGATTTGCTTCCAGCCATGCCGCCAACACTTTTGCAACTGCATTTTTTGTATGGCTTCTTTTCAAGAATCCATATCGATGGAGTTGGATTATTTTTATTTGGGCTGTGCTAATGACTTATACCAGAATTTATCTGGGTGTTCATTATCCGGGAGATATTCTTGTTGGTGCATTGCTTGGACTCCTTTGCGGGTATGCCGGATATAGATTCTATAAATGGCTCGCAAAGAAATTCAAAATACAAAATTCAAAATCTGGTACTGCCTACTAACCTGAAACTTGAGACCAGAAACATAGAACTAAAAAACTTGTTCACCTATCCAAAAGTTTCTTTACATACTTTCCAATGATATCGAATTCGAGGTTCACATGATCACCTGGCTTTAGATGATTAAAGTTGGTATGCTGATATGTATAAGGAATAATCGCTACGGCAAAACCATTTGACTTCGAATTAAAACATGTGAGGCTGACTCCATTCACGCAGATAGATCCCTTTTCAACTGTTATATTTTCCGTTGACGAATCATATTCAAAATCAAATATCCAACTGCCACCAACTTCTTTAATTGATTTGCAAATTCCTGTCTGGTCAACATGGCCTTGCACGATGTGCCCATCAAACCGGCCATTCGCTATCATGCAACGTTCCAGATTAGTCATGTCACCCACTTTCAGATGTCCAAGATTTGATTTCTGCAGGGTTTCGTCAATTGCTGTAACCCAGTATTTACCGTCTTCTACTTTTGTAACTGTAAGGCAAACTCCATTGTGCGACACACTTTGGTCAATTTTTAATTCAGCGCTAATGGAATTTGAGAATAGAAAGTTTTTATTGGTTCCTATTGCCTCAATTTTTTCAACCTTACTTAATGATTCAATTATGCCGGTAAACATATTCCTTAATTCTCAACGCTAAATTAGTCAATTAGCCAATGCTGATTCTTTACAATAATTATCCATTCTAATTCAATGTCGACTATTTAAACCATTTTTTAGGTCTTCATCTCGCTCCGTAAGAGAGGATGATTGAGGTGCTTAACTAAGCGACATTGCATTCTAATTGATCATTGGCTATTGACTATGATCCAACATTATTTCAGCTTCATCACAGCTTCCTTTTGATCTGGCCGTAATGTCGGATAAGTAATACCAAGCTGGTCAAGGTAAGTCTTGTACTTTAAAGGGTTGAAATAATATTTTTGCAACTCTGGTTTGAACCGGGCCATGATATCTTTATTGAGATGAATTGCAGGGTTATCTTTTGGCCCAACTAAAGGGATGTATTGTGTCTCTTTCGTTTGCTCATTTTTATAATAGGCCCAAGAATCCTTGATCAGCTCTGGTTTCAAAAATAAATCAATTAACGTCATTGCCTCCGCCTTCGCTCCTGCTATTATACCTTTATGTGCAATAGGTGTTGCCATGGAGATAGCATTTGACCAGTGATGGCCAGGCAGCCCTGGAATATTTGAGGGATAACGCAGCACGATTGTGGGCAACGACCAGGAGATGTCTGCAATATCATCTGAGCCACCACCCAATGACACGAGTTGCCTACCACCCATGATCAAAGGCTTAGTATCATTGGGCAATCCCATAGTATCTAATTTTATAGGAAGCCCTTCAATCTTGGGAGCTTTTAATTCAATCTGCGAAGCCTTGGCCAGCAGTTGATCATCAGCAGACCAGGTAGGCAAACCCACACGTTTAATATTTTCATACATGGCGATGGCGAGCGGCTTATTAAAATGGCCAGGCCATGCCGAACCCAGAATTTCATAGGAGTATTTTGTATCTGTCATTAAAGCAGCACCATCTGCTATTTTTACTCCAATGTCAAAAAGTTTTTTTATATCAGGATACGTCCGTTCACGAAAGTAATACCACACCGAAGCCTTTGAGGGAACCACATTGGGCTGGTCTCCTCCATCCGGAATAACATAATGAGAGCGCTGAGTGAGTTCCAGATGTTCCCTCCGAAAATTCCATCCAATGTTCATCAACTCTACTGCATCCAGTGCACTTCTTCCGCGCCATGGAGCACCGGCCGCATGGGCTGCCTGACCCTCAAAATTAAACTTGACAGAGACCAAACCATTATACCCAGCATCTCCATATCCGACAGCAAGATTATTTGCCACATGAGTAAAAATACAAGCATCTACATCTTTAAAAATTCCTTCCCTAATATAGTACGCCTTTGTTCCTACAAGTTCTTCTGCAACACCCGGCCATAACATTAGCGTTCCAGGAATTTTTTCGCGCTCCATAATTTTCTTGAGCGTAAGTGCAGCAACAATATTCAGTGCCTGTCCAGAGTTATGTCCTTCTCCATGACCTGGTGCTCCTTCAACAATTGGATCATGATAAGCCACACCTGGCTTTTGGGAAGCTTTGGGTATACAATCAATATCTGAACCGAGAGCAATTACAGGTTTTCCAGATCCCCAGGTAGCAGTCCAGGCTGTAGGTATTCCCGCAATGCCACGCTGAATTTTAAAGCCATTTTTTTCCAACATGGTAGTGAGGTATGTGAATGTTTCCACTTCCTGAAAGCCAAGCTCGGAAAAACTGAAAAGCATGTCGTTGATCTGCTGACCAAGCACATACTGCTTCTCTACTTCAGCTACTGCTTCGGCCTTTAACTTATTTATTCTTTCCTCCGAAGATTGACCAAAAGCAATGGCAGTAAGAAGTATACATCCAATTAAGGGTATGAGTTTTGGCGTGTTCATAACAAGGCTAGGGTTTAAGGCGAGAAGATATTAAACTTCCTGCTAAAGCCTAAAATTGATTTTATAAGCGGGCAAAACAACAGGCAAAGGGCAACATAGGACAAAGTAGTTTCTACTTTTTGCTGTGGGGCTGGGTAATTACCTTCTGCAATTTAGGCATGTATTGCTTTTTTAACTTCACAGAGTTTCAGCGCTACGCTCCTATCGTATGGACACTTTGTATTCCCGCATGGATTATTACCATGATTTATGGAAGCAAACAAAATCGATCCGAGCAGCCAAGCACACACCTCGATAAAATCAGCATGTGGCTTTGGATAGCACTTGGATTTACAATCCTACCTGCGTGTATGCTCGGAACTAAAATAAACTGGATGGTAAATGCTGTGATCCTTTTGCCGGTGGGAATGGCCACTTTTGTATCGGGCATTATCATACGTTTTAAGCCGTTGCTATTTGGTGGTATTACATTCTGGATTGCCGGCACACTATGTTATTTAGTTCCACCAAATGATCAATATTTAATTGGTGGGGTAGCCATGATTTTCGCATACCTGATACCTGGGTATATGCTCAAAAAGATTAATCAGTAAAATGATGTTGAAAGAACTTGATCCTTTGCTGCATTCACAACTTCGACTAGGCGTAATGTCATTATTGATGAGTTTCGATTCTGCAGAATTTACATTCCTAAAAGAAAAAACAAATGCAACAGCTGGTAATTTAAGTGTCCAACTAGAAAAGCTTTCTGAAGCAGGCTACATCACGATTGAAAAATCCTTTAGAGGAAAAAAACCTTTGACTACTTGCAAGATTACAAAACAAGGCCTTAAGGCTTTTGAAGAATACGTAAATACCTTGAAGCAATACATAAATAAATAGTTTTTTTGTACGTATAGTTTATATAGTCAAGAAGGGTGCAATTCAAATTCCCCGCGCTGAGTTGGCAACAAAGTTTTTATAACCACGGCTGGAGCAAACCCTCCAAGGTCTTTTCGCTAAAGCAACGAGACCTTGGAGGGTTTTAGTAATATGAAAGGGTCATATATAATTGACGCAGTTAAAATATTTCGCCCCTACTGGCAATTTCATTAAGCAATCAAGAACATCATATTTGCCAATTAATCCATATTTTTAAACTACCAATTAATTAGCTTTTATGGATTTTGGAAAAGTAGTTGAAGAAAACCTTGATGATGTAGACTTTTCTCTTCCGCCTGATAATGAGGCAACAGAAAGAATTCTTGAAAAATCAAAATCAAAAAAAACAGACGTACTGGTAGGCTGTGCTAAATGGGGCCGCAAAGATTGGGTGGGAAAAATCTATCCTCTAAAAACAAAAGAGGCAGACTTTCTAAATCATTATGCCAAACATTTCAATTGCATTGAATTGAATGCAACTTTCTATCGGATCCCCTCTGTGGAACAGGTGAAAGGATGGAAAAGTAAAGTAGGAAAAGATTTTAAATTCTGCCCCAAATTTACAGACCAAATCAGTCACTTCAAGCGATTGAAAGATGCCGAAGAAGTAACTAATCTTTTTTTAAAAGGTATCTCGGCTTTCGAAGAAAATCTAGGGCCAGTTTTTCTTCAACTTCCACCGAATTTTGCGGCCAATAGTTTTGAGGTTTTACAAAAGTATCTTGCCTCTTTACCTAAGGACCTTTCTGTTTTTGTAGAGATCAGAAATCAAAAGTGGTTTGAAAACAAAGATGTGCTGAATCAAACATTTGAAATGTTTGAAAAATATAACAAAGGGGCTGTTATTACAGATGCATCCGGGCGAAGAGATTGTGTTCATATGCGATTGACAACGCCAGAGGCATTCATTCGCTTTGTGGGCAATAGCCTCCACCCTACCGACTACGCACGCGTTGATGATTGGGTACAAAGAATGAAGAAATGGAAGGATGCAGGAGCAGAAAAAATTTACTTCTTCATGCATCAACATGAAGAACTTCACTCACCTGAACTATGCCGCTACACTATTCAGCAATTGAATAAACATTGTGGCACTTCTATACCCGAACCGAAATTTGTGGAGCCATCAGAACTCTTTGACGAAGCTCCAACAAAAAAGAAGAAGTCAAAAAAACCATGATTTTCTAAATTTCACCCGGAATCACTTTACGCGTTTGTCCCTTGGAATCATGAACGATTATCTCTTTCACGTTTTTTGGAATCCTCACACTTCTGGTGGATTGTGATAAATATCCTGCTCCATAATAAAATTCTACGCGCTGCTTCTCTCCACTTGTGTAAAGAAATTCAGCCCAGCTATCAAGCAGTTCTGGTTTAAAAATCTTTTCTTCCACTGTATTGATTGAAAATACTTTCAGACTATCATTATTCTGGGTGGCCAAATAAAACTGCCCATTCTTACCTGAAAGCCTGGCAAGTGCCTTGGCATCGCCACTAACATAGAAACCGGTTTTAGAAGAAGGCATAACCTCAAATGATCCTTTTCCGTCACCAGCCAATATTAAACCAGTAAAGGCATCATACCGACCTGTAAATACTTCATTGCCATAGTCATTACCTATCATGACTACGTCAAGATTTCCATCTCTGTTCACATCATCCGTCACCATGCCATTAACGGGGGCTACCTGCACAAGTGTGGGCAAGCTTTGCAATTTAAACCTGCCATTTCCTAAATTTTCAATATAACTGGAAGCCATATGATTTGCTTGCATCATGAGCGTTCCTTTTAAATCCTGCGGTGTAAACAGACTCTCTAAAGTTGCTTGTCCGTATTGCTTATAGCTTGAATACTTCCGTCTGAACTTAGTGCTTTGAGAATTTATCTCCTCCCAAAAATGAACGGGATATAATTTTTTAATATCACTTTCCATGGATTCCCGCATGTAACAGGAAAGAATAGGATCAACACTCCCATTCCCATCAAAATCCTTTGCATACACCCAGAGCGGATACTCCCTTGTTGCCTGGTAATTATTATTCAATCCAAGATTTCCAGCGATGTAATCCATATCACCGTCTTTATCATAGTCACCTGACGTAATACTGTTCCACCAGCCGGAGTATTGTTCAATTCCAGTTGCACTTAATTTAGTAAACTTATTCCCTTCATTTTTATAAAATGTAATAGACATAAATTCGCCAACCAATATAAGATCAACCTTTCCATCCGCGTCAAAGTCTGACCATAAGGCATCTGTCACCATACCTGGTACTTTTAAATCTGTGCAAATCTCCTGAGTAACATTGGAAAACTTTCCTCCACTGTTCCTGAGTAGATAACTCTCGGCAGGATATGGGTATACACCTGGCACCACTCTGCCACCAACAAATAAATCAAGATCTCCATCTCTATCAAAATCAGCTGCTCTCACGCAAGAACCACTCGCTGTAATTTTTGGAAGTGCTGGCACATCTATTTCGAAATTTCCCTTGCCATCATTCTTGTAAAGTCTGTCTTGGTAAACAGTAGAATCCTGGTCCTCCAGACTTCCACTTACAATGTACAAATCCAGGTCACGATCATTATCGGCATCAAATAATAATAGGCCTTCATCTTCTTCACTCATGCTTCTGTCCTTCAACTTCTTGTCTATGGAAGTGAATGTCCCATCCGACTTTTGCAAAAATGTACTCGCTGTATAATTTACAGACCCACCGATGATAAAATCTTCAAGTCCATCATTATTTATATCTCCCACACATATTCCTGGGCCTGATTGAGAAAACTTGTGGGGTAACGTGCGCTGAAGATTAAAATCAATCTTGTCATCTTCGGTGTGCATATAGGATAATCTTGCTTTTTTACCTGCGTCAGTAAAGAGGGTGACTGGAGCAGGTTGGGTAAACTTGCGTGAAGATGATGAACTATACTTAACGGCAAGCACCTGATTTGCCTTCACGTTTTTAAATACTTCTGACTTGCCATCCGGCCAAACCACTATAACAGAATCAACATTAGAGATGGTTCCGACTCCAAAATGCGACAAACTTTCAACAGTGGATAAGAAACCGCGATAGATGGAGTTTTCATTGAATTGCATTTTGCCGCTATCGTAGTAAATGAAAATCTTAGAACCAATTCCTTGCTTATTCAGAGGATCACCTTCCAACTTAATTCGTAGGAAATTGCCTTTGCCTGAAGCATTCTTTTTTGACAATGGATTGAGGTTATTCCTATAAATAAATGCCTTATCGTTTATATTATTTACAACATAATCAAGATCACCGTCATTATCCAAATCAGCAAAAGCGGCACCGTTTGAAAAAGAAGGAGTACTGAGACCCCAGGATTTTGTAACATCACTAAACGCTAAGTCACCGTTATTTTTGTATGCATAATTAGAAATCTTAACCACCGGTATGGAGTCCAGTAAGTAGCGGGTACCTGCAATATTCTCTTTATCGGCACGGAAGTTGGCAAAATCCTTGTCAGTAATATCCTTTGGAAACCCGTTGGTAATGAATAGGTCTTTATTGCCATCATTATCAAAGTCGGCAAATAACGGAGACCAGCTCCATTCGGTCTGGTGCACTCCTGAAAGTTGACCTACTTCACTGAATTTAATTTCTTTGTCTAGTCCATTATTCACATGGAGCATGTTCCTAACATATTGGTATTCGTAATCAAACTTTTCATTGTTAATGTAATTCTGATAGCTCTTGTTTCCGATGGTCGTTTTCTTTCGCGTACTGATTTCAGGTAGCATATCCAATGTGATAATATCTGGCATTCCATCATTGTTAATATCTGCCGCATCGTTGCCCATTGAAAACTGGCTTTGATGGCCAATAAAATCAGCTATCCGATTTTTAAATGTGCCATCCCTATTGTTGATAAATAAAATATCATTGGAGAGATAGTCATTGGAAACATAAACATCAGGCCAACCGTCCAGGTTAACGTCTGTAATTGCCAAGCCTAATCCGAAGCCCTCAATAGAAATACCGGCTTCCCTTGAAGCATCTGAAAATGTCCCGTCTCCATTATTTTTATAAAGCCTATCGTTGTTGGGAGATGAGCCGTCTGCAAGTTTAGGACGGTAATTCGTGGGGAAATTCTTAAGTCTTTCATTGGTGAGCACATATACATCCAGATCACCATCTTTATCGTAATCAAAAAAAGCTGCGTTGACACTGAACCCAGTATCATCCAGCTTATATTCAGATGCCCTTTCCGTGAATGTTGGCAGGCCATCTTTGTTGAGGCCATTATTTATGAAAAGCATATTCCTGCGGTCAAGGGAGTCTGCCTTCATGGTGGCGCAAACGTAAATATCCAGCCAGCCATCATTATTTATGTC
>JANOLM010000465.1:0-3604 GCA_031419815.1 Bacteroidia bacterium | reverse complement strand
CCGGAGCCAGACTCTTCAAATTGAATTCTACTTCTATAAACAGGTTGCTCCTCTGGAGCATATCTATCAAAACATGTGTCCTAAAGGTAGCCGTTTCGGAGAGGGTGGGGGTGAGGTGACACTGAGTTCATTGGTAGAAGGGTTGAGGATGAGGTGGTCAAAGGCAAGGTTTTTAGAGATGCCATTAATACGTATTTTACGGTTACCCAGTAGCACTCAGGTTTAACCTTTATACAATGGACAACGCAAAAAGAAAAGTTCTAAATTTTGTTCTTATGTTGGTATTGCTTTTCGCAATTCCAGTATGTGCGCAAGATTCACTGCGATTTCAAAAAGAAGTAAACAAACTTATTGCGGGAGACAGCACAGTCAATAAAAAGAATTTGATTCTCTTCACGGGTAGTTCAAGCATCCGCTTTTGGCCCGACCTGAATATTTATTTTCCGAAACACAATATATTGAACCGGGGCTTTGGTGGTTCAGAGATGATCGACCTTATTAATTATGTGGACAAGCTCATTTTGCCGTACAATCCCAAGCAGATTTTTATTTATGAAGGGGACAATGACATTAACGCTGGAAAAAATCCTGATAAAATTCTTGAGGAAGCGGATCGTTTACTGTTGTTGATTCGTGGAAAACTCTCGCGGAAAGTTCAGGTAGTATTTATTTCACCCAAGCCAAGCATCTCGCGTGAGCCGCGGAAAGACAAATATCTAGCGTACAATCAAAAATTAAGATCCTGGACAAAACAAAAGAGGAACGTTGTTTTTATTGATGTGTGGACGCCCATGCTCGATGCGGATGGAAATGTGCGGAAGGATCTCTTCCTAGGAGATGGACTTCATATGAATAAGAAAGGCTACGACATCTGGGCTAAGGTAATAGGGCCATATATTAAATAGTGTCTGTCCGTAATAACCGTTGCTAATTTTAACTCTTTATAGACAGGCACTAAATAAATTAGGAGCTCATTTATTTTGTTAATGGATTTTTGTAGAAAGTTTTTTTGACTCGGAATTGACATCCACACGACAAGTCAGTTATTTTATTGAACAGTATAGCTTCTCTGAGCGTTAGTAACAGATTACTATTTATCTTTACCACATGAAACGATTGATTCCAACACTTGCAGTTTTCTCTTTAGCAGTTCTATTTTCGTGTACGGCTCAAACCAAGAAGAAAGGCGGAGACACCAAAATTAATCTCAATCCCCCGGCCGGTAAAGCTATTGCAGCTTTTGCGGAAGGTTGCTTTTGGTGCTCTGAGCATATTTTTGAAGCCGTGGTGGGAGTTGACTCTGCTGTTTCTGGTTATGCCGGAGGCACCATCGCCAATCCTACTTATGAACTGGTGAATACAGAAACGACAGGCCATGCCGAATCCATATTGGTGTACTTCGATCCCAATGTGATTACCTATTCTGAGTTACTTAAAGTGTTCTTTACTTCACAAGATCCGACCACTCCGGATCGTCAAGGACCAGATAGGGGTAATTCTTATCGCTCCATCATTTTTTACAAAACGCCTGAGGAAAAAGCTTTTGCAGAACAAGCAAAAAAGGATTTTGCCAAATCTTTTAAGAATCCAATTGTGTCAGAAATAAAACCTCTCACAGAATTTTACACGGCAGAAGGTTATCATCAAAATTACATTGAACACAATCCTCATAGTCCTTATGTCATGGGAGTTTCCATTCCTCGGTTTGAATTATTCAAAAGAACGTATAAAGGAAAGTTGAAATAATAATCAATCCTCGCCCGCTTGTCAAACGTGGACTGACTACTCCGATTCAATTCACATCTAACTCATCGCGCGATGGAAGTTTTGGAAAAGTAGTATGCGGCTCCGATTGATACCAATAAGCCACAGTAGCAATGTCGTCTTGCAACGGAAGGTATCGACCGTCTGGTCTCCAGCCCAAAGCCTGAATGGTAACTTTTAAATCTTTGTCAAAGCGTATTGGGTCGGTAATATGCCAACGGTACATTCCAAATCTCTGCATTACATTATAATGTCCGTCTCCCTTAATTACCTGGTGGAGTCCAACATATGGAGTTGAAAATTCTGTGTAGTCCGTTACCTCCAAACCATCAACCACTTTACGCTTCGTATCAAAATCATATGAGCCACAGAAATAATCTTCTGTGCCTGTGCCGCAGATGGTAGGGTATTGTAGGTCGCCATCCATAAAGAATTTTATTTCGCCTTCGCCCCACCAGCCGTTGTCATGTACTTCATACGCCATGTAGGTGCCAACGTAATGACCTTTGCCTTTGATGTTCTCTACGATGGTGTAATCTTGTTTGTAAGGCAATCGGCTCACACGTTTGAACTGTGCGTGAAAGTAAGCTGCATCAGTGGGCACATCTGTGAGGAGGTAATCGACCTGATAATAAAGTACCATATCGGATTCGCCAATATTCTCCATGGTGATCTTACACTTCTTGCGGAACGGCATCGGCCAATAACAGTTGAAGGCACTGCCCGGATTGACACTGACAGCAAGCGAATTTAAGTGACTGTATTTTCCCCAGCCCATTCCAAAAAAATCACCTACCGGCACTTCTATCGAGGGCTCGGTTTCATCATCCCAATAAAAACGGATAATCGAATAACGCCAATTGCCTGTAGGCGTCATCCAGATATGTTGAAGAGAGCCTGGGCCGGTGATCTCTGCTACGGTGAACGTGGTCTTTGCCTTTATTTTTACTGATGGACTTACCTTCCATCCTTGGCCGAGGTCGCGTGAAGCATTGGAGCCAGTGCCCTCTGTGGCCATTCCTCCTTTTCCTTTTTCTCCTGTAAAGTTTTCGGGTGAGATGGAACGGCTCTTTGCATCTGAGAGGCGATAAAGATTTGACATGCCGGATTCAATTCCGTTGAATTTTTGGCCGAAGAGAGCCAACGGAAAAAAGAGAAGAAATACAAGGTTCCTGATTTTCATAGCTTGGTTTTTTGGTTCGGTCTTGCGCCTATGTGGCAAAAGCACTTCGGTGTGCAGGTACAAAATAGTCAATTGATGGGAGGTATGAAAATTAAATGAAGTGTATGCAAATGAAAGGTGCGAAACCCAAAAGATGTCTTGACGCCTAATGAACTTCTAAAAGAAAACCTTCACAACGCCATACACGCCAACGCCAAAGATGGAAATAATGCTGAACCAAAATGCTACGTCATACAGCAGACTGGATGTGACAAGCGTTGTTCGTGTGTACTTGAAATGTAACGCGGCAAAGATGACGATGAACAACATGAATGATCCCACTACGCCACCCGAGAGTACCATGAGCACTGGTAGTTCAATAAACAGATAAGCGGCTGCCCATGTGAAAGGGAAAACCCATGCCAGGATGGCTATCACTTTGTTACGCTGTGTGAAATCGAAAAAATTTATCCAACCCAACTGCCCAAAAATATCGGAGAACAATCTGGTCCAGGCTGCCAGGGATGCAAACAAGCTGGAGAACAAAACAAAAAAGGCGCCTACCAGGTAAACATTTTTGACGCTGGGCCCAAGCGATTGCGTGTATATAAGTGCAATGGTTTCAATCACTTCATTTCCTTGAGGGATGTCGCCACGATTGTGAAGCACAGCCGCACC
>JANOLM010000464.1:0-2397 GCA_031419815.1 Bacteroidia bacterium | reverse complement strand
ATCATTATTTCTTACGCTTCCATGGAAGTTGAGGAAGCTAAAAAATTTAAGCCTACTTTGGAGTTTCCTGATCCGGATAATAAGCTAGTTTAGCGTTAATGGTTAACCCTGCCGGCAGGCGTTAATCGGGAGATGGTATCAAATTTTTTATTAACGATTAACTGATAACTATTAACTGATAACTTTTAACTGATAACGATTAACGGATAACTATTAACTCTTTGAAGGCCAGACTAAAATCTCTATTACAATATGTAATTATTATTCTAATCACCTCAGCACTCATTTGGGTGTCTTTGAAAAGTTTGAATGTTTCAGAAGGTGAGAATAAAGCAGAGTTCCTCTGGCAAACCTGGGAGAAGTCGGATAAAGGTTATTTGATTCTGATGGCAATAATCGCTATGGCCAGTCATTTAATACGTGCCATCCGATGGCAAATGTTGCTTTTGCCTGTAGGGTATACCGTTAGTTTAGGAAGTAGTTTTCTTTCTGTGATGATAGGTTACCTTGTTAATCTTGCCGTTCCGCGTGGTGGAGAAGTATCGCGTTGCTACAACTTATATAAACTGGAAAACACCCCGCCCGAAATTTCTTTTGGGACAGTAGTAGCTGAACGGGTTGTAGACATTTTGTTTTTATTCTTATTGATTGGATCTTCTTTTATTGCAGAGTGGAACAAACTCACAACCTTTCTTTCGTCTCTTGGAGTTTCATCTTCCGGTTTTACGGTTTCACCATGGGTAATTCTAGGTGTCTTGGGAATTATATTTGGTACTTTCTTTTTGTTTTTTCGTTTTCGCAAAAATGAGAAACTAAGAAAAATCCTGGGCGGCTTCAAAGAAGGATTTCTTGCCGTTTTTAAAGTGAAGAATAAATCTCTTTTTATATTTTACTCAATTGCTATTTGGGGATTATATTTCTTGATGAGTTATGCAGTCATCAAAGCTTTTCCGGAAACGAGTACATTAGGTTTTAGCGCGGTGCTTACTCTTTTTGCCCTCGGCACAATTGCTATGACAGTCCCTTTACCAGGTGGAGCCGGATCTTATCATACAATCGTTCCATTGGGATTAGTAATGTTATATAATTTACCTAAACCAGATGCTATAGCATTTGTATTTGTTTTTCATGCCTGGCAAACCTTGATCATGATCGTGGCAGGAGTTGTATCTTTGATCATTAGTTACTTCATCATTCGATGGAAAAAACCGGAGATAAAATAAAGGATCTAAAGCACGCAAAGGAGCTGGTCAGGGAATGGAAGTCTCAGGCCAAGACAATTGTCTTCACCAACGGCTGTTTCGACCTTCTTCACCTTGGCCATGTTGACTATTTGGAAAAAGCCAGATCACTTGGTGATAAGCTGGTTTTAGGCCTCAATTCAGATGATTCTGTCAGTCGATTTAAGGGTCAAAACCGCCCAATTCAGGATCAAAATAGCCGTTCCAGGGTGCTTGCCGCTCTACAGGTAGTAGATTTAGTAGTTTTTTTTAATGAAGACACACCGTTAACTTTGATATCTGAAATCCAACCTAATATATTAGTAAAAGGTAGTGACTATTTGGCAGAGAATATCGTTGGCGCAGATGTTGTGAAAAAGAATGGCGGAGTTGTGAAAACCATTGACTTTGTTTCTGGTTATTCCACTTCAAAAATTATAGAAAAAATTAAAAGAACTTAAACTCAAACAAACTATGGTTGCTCTAATAATAGGTTTAATTTTTATGGCCATCGGTTGGATGGTTAGCTCTCGTTTGAAAAGTAAATTCAAAGAATATTCTCAAACACATTTAGCAAAAGACCTCACGGGTGCAGAGATAGCCAGGTTAATGCTGGCAGATAATGGAATTAACGATGTAAAAGTAATTTCTGTTGAAGGTCAATTGACAGACCATTACAATCCGGTAGACAAAACAGTGAATTTAAGTGAAGGAGTATTTCACGGAAGGAATGCAGCTGCAACTGCCGTGGCTTCACATGAATGCGGTCATGCCGTGCAACACGCAAATGCATACGCCATGTTACAACTGCGCTCGGCCTTGGTTCCTATTCAAAATGTGAGTGCCAAAGTGCTCAACTTTATGTTTATGGCTATGATTTTTGGTTCCCTCTTTGCCTCAAGCATACTTCCGTATAGAACAGCTTTGCTTATTATCATTGTATGCTATGCAATGTTTGCGCTTTTTGCTTTGATTACATTACCCGTTGAATTTGACGCCAGTCGCAGGGCGTTGGCTTGGGTGAAAACCAGAAATATTGTTACACCAGGAGAATATGATATGGCGCAAGATGCTTTGAAGTGGGCTGCCATGACCTATGTAGTTGCAGCTATTGGAGCTGTCACTATGTTGGCGTATTATGTGATGGTGTATCTCGGTGGCGACCGTGATTAAAAAA
>JANOLM010000463.1:0-12312 GCA_031419815.1 Bacteroidia bacterium | reverse complement strand
CTCTTAAAAAGAATACAGGAACTTAACCTGCCCGAAAAAGAACTTTGGTGGTATATAGATCTGCGTAAGTTTGGTTCAGCACCACACAGCGGTTTCGGTCTTGGCTTTGAGCGCCTCATGTTATTCGTAACTGGAATGACGAACATCCGCGATGTGATTCCATTCCCGAGGTTTCCGGGCAATGCTGAATTCTAACCAGCTATTGTTAAGCGTGAGATTGCAGAAGTTGTCAGCCGGATCATCTTGTCGAAGATGTCAGCCTGAGCCTGTCGAAGCTTACTCTTTTCTCTTAAATGCCAATAGCGGAATGCTTCCCTGATAGGCTAATTTTCGTGTAATGCTTAAACCAAAAAGTTTTTCGTACAAACTCAATTCGTGAGTAAAGGTCGTGAGTAAGTCTGCTTTCGTGTCCTTGATGTGTTGATCAATAGCACCGGCTACATCTTCGTCAATCAACAATTTAAAATCGAGTTTGGCGTATCCGGTTTGCTTTATAATGGCTTCAATTTTTGTACGTTCCGCTTCCACCCTTTTATCAATGGCAGGCACCACGTGCACCATGTGAATAGTTGAATCGAAAATTTTTGCAAATGGGACAAGTATATCCAACTCTTTTTTAGGCTCCTTTAAATCCGATGCGTAGACCACGTGTTTAAAGTTTTTAAACTCAGCCAATTTGGGAATCGCCAACACGGGCGCATGAACAGAATCAATAACCGACACCGCGGTTCCACCAAGCCTAAACTTCTTCAAGGAACTTGCACCCTGACTGCCCATCATCACAAGATTGGTGTAATTCTTCTCCACGTAACGCGTTACCATGTCCGAAATGGTATGTGCGCTTACTGCTTTGAAATATATAGGCGCGCTGACTTTCTGCTTAAGTTCAGCCACAAGCTTTGCACCCTCCTCCTCGGCCATGGTAATCAAACTTTGTTCAATTTGCTTCCACTTCAGGTTTGACTTAGGTACACCATCAATCCGAACCCCATTTAAAATCATGAACTCAATGTCCAGTTTCGATGCCATCTTCATGGCGTATTGAATAGCCACTTTAGACAGCGGGGAAAAGTCAGTTAGCAAAACGATTTTTAAGGCAGCCATATAAGGGTACTTGTTTTATCAAAAATAGATCATTCGAATTGGAGATAAAAATTATATTGCGGCACTTTAAATAAAGAAACATGAAAAACAGCTTATTCGTGGGGGTGATTGCAATTCTGAGTACATGCTGCCATGCTCAACAAATTGACCAAAACAAAATACAACAGCACATCAAAACCTTATCCAGCGATTCGCTGCAAGGGCGTGGTACCGGAACAGAGGGTGAAAAAATGGCGGCTGCTTACATTCAGAAAGAATTCAAAAAGATTGGGCTAGACCCAAGAGGTGATCAATCCTTATTCACACAATCTTTTACCTTTAAGTCAGGCGTTCATGGCACCGGTGAGGAAGGTGTAGCCAGTAACCTGATAGGCTATCTTGATAATAAACGCGAATCAACTATTATCATAGGAGCACATTATGATCACCTCGGTAATGGCAACCAGGGAAGTTCCTTAGATGCTAACCCGCAAGGAAAAATACACAACGGTGCCGATGACAATGCATCGGGTATAGCCGGGGTGATTGAACTCGCACGCTATTTTAAAAACAATTCAAGGAAGGAAAAGTATAATTTTTTATTCATCTGTTTTAGTGGTGAGGAGCTTGGTCTTTATGGATCTAAATTTTTTACAGAGCATCCAACCATTGATTTAAATAAAGCTAACTACATGCTGAACATGGATATGATTGGAAGACTTGATTCCATCACAAATGGTTTGGCGGTAAGCGGCACTGGTACAAGCCCGGTGTGGGAAACCCTTTTGAAGAGTCTATCGTCAGATGCCTACTTGAAAATAAAAATTGATTCTGCCGGAGTAGGTCCCTCTGATCACACTTCTTTTTATCTTAAAGATATTCCGGTTTTGCATTTCTTTACAGGATCTCACACAGATTACCACAAACCCTCAGACGATTGGGATAAAATCAATTACGAAGGAGAAGTGAATGTATTAAAACTGATGATCAGACTAATCGATCAATTGGACAAGCAACCTAAGCTTACCTTTCTCACTACAAAAAATAAATCCATGGGTTCGGCCAGGAGCTTCAAAGTAACGTTGGGTGTGATGCCAAGTTATACTTCCAATGCAGAAGGCCTGCAAATAGATGGTGTAACCGATGGCAAACCAGCTCAAAAGGCCGGTATACTGACAGGCGATATTATTATGCAAATCGGAGAACTTCCCATCAAAGACATCCAAGCTTACATGGAAGCGCTTGGCAAATTTGAAAAGGGACAGACTGTGCCTGTGAGGCTGAAAAGGAACGGAAAAGAGTTGACTGTGAATTTAACTTTCTAATTTACTTTAATGAATCGGTACGTTTTACTCCTTTCTCTTTTGATTAATTTTTCATGCAGTCCAGATCGAAGCAAAACTGAAACAAAATCTGATAATAGCATTTTAAATTACTCAATCCGAGCCGTTCTTCCACACGATACTCAAGCTTTTACTGAAGGCCTTGTCATTCACAATGGAAAAGTATTTGAAAGTACAGGAGGCGAAAATTCATGGATAGCAGAAGTCAATGTTGAAACGGGCATTCAGAACAAAAAGGTACAACTCGACAAAGCTTACTTCGGAGAAGGAATCACCATTTTAAACAACAAGATTTACCAACTCACCTGGAAGGACAAAACTGGTTTTATTTACGACTTGCCTACTTACCAAAAAATCGGGGAATTTTCCTATGAGCGTGAAGGCTGGGGTATCACACACAATAATCATCAGTTGATTGTAAGTGATGGGTCTGAAATTTTATATTTTTTGGATTCGGTTGATCTTACGGTTGCGAGAAAGATCACCGTAAAAGAAAATAATGTCAATGCAACTAAACTTAATGAATTAGAATTTATTGAAGGATATATTTTTGCAAATCAATGGGAAACCAAATACATTTTAAAAATTGACCCCCTTACTGGAACTGTGGTTGGAAAGCTTGACTTATCAGAACTTGTCAACAAAGCAAAATGGATGTATCCTCAAGCCGATGTGCTGAATGGAATAGCTTATAATGAAAGAACAAAAGACATCCTGGTCACCGGAAAATTCTGGCCTCTTTCATTTTTAATACGCCTGAATTAGAATCAGATCTTCCTTTTTGAAGCTATTAAATATAAAACTAAACCTGGGATCATGGTTAAGCAAGAATACAATAATATACGAGCATCATCCCTGGTCATGTACCAAATCATCCAACAAGTGCATAGGGTAAAAATGAGAGGTGGTATTGGGTAAAATGGCAAACTATAAGGGCGATCTTTTTTCTCATACATCCTTCGCATTTTAAAAACACCTAACACCGTTATCATAGAAAAAATAGAAAGGCTAACAGAAATATATTGAATGATCTCTTTAAACGAACTTACCAATACCAGAAAAATGGCCCAGCCTGCTTGCACCAGTATAGCCACATACGGCATATCAAACTTATTTTTAACAGAAAAACTTTTTAACAATGGATAGTCCACCCCCATCGCTTCAGTAACCCGTGGCCCAGCGATGGTCATCGCACTGAGGGTTGATAGCAATGCAAGGCTGAACAATCCAGAGAAGATCATTCCGGTTCGTTCACCAAATAATTTCTGGGCCACTACATTACCGATGTCATTTTGCCCATTGAGTTCAGCAAAGGTTGCCGAGTAGAGAAACATACCGTTAAGCGCCAAGTACACCAGGGCAACAATCAGCGTTCCCACAATTAAAGCAAGCGGCAGGTTCCTGGCAGGATTTTCCAGATTACCTGCAACGTAAGCGGCAGCATTCCATCCTGTGTAGGCATAGACAACAAAGACCAATGATACCGCAAAGCCCGGGCTAATGATCAAGCTCAAATCACTGGCAGTTGGTATAAATGAAATGCCGGAAGTACTTGCTCCGGAAACAAAAAATGGAGCAAGACAAAAGAAAGTAATGAGCGAAAGTTTGATTGTGGTGAGTATCGTTTGAGCAATTCCGCCAGTCCTCACGCCAAACCAATGAATAGTTGAAACAGCAATGATTGCACACACCGCTACTATCTTTGTAGGAATGCCCATTACAGTCTGTGAATACTCCCCGATCGCAATGGCAACAGCAGAGATTGCCCCGGCAAAACCAACGACAATACTCATCCAGCCACTGACAAAACCGAGGGCGGGATGAAAAATTTCGCTGAGATAATAATATTCACCTCCTGATTTTTTTAATGTGGTGGAGAGCTCTGCATAAGTAAAAGCACCTGATAAGGCAATCAGTCCACCGATGAACCACAATGCAAGGATAGCAAAGCCGGAAGGGATTGGTTCAACCTGATAGCCCAACGAAGTAAACACGCCAGTCCCTATCATGTTGGCGATCACTAAAGCAATTGCGACAGATAAAGTATAATTCTTGGGTTGAACGTGGTTCATCTTGCCGTTAAGATCAGCATTCAATCCACAAATTACAAAATGGGTAGAGCAGCATTAAAATAAAAGAACCCTGACGGTTGTTGTCAGGGTCTTTTACTTCCAAAAAATCTGGTATCAAACTTACATTTTCTTAGGCACCAAGACTTTGTTGGTAATGTGAACCACACCATTATTAACGTCAACATCGGGATTGGTTACTTCAGCACCACCTACATATACTTTGCCATCTATAATAGAGACTTTAATTTTTTCTCCCTATAGGGTAGTCAATTCTTGTCCCAATTATTTCAGATTAAAAAATAACATCAAACTTTTGGTATAAGAATCCGTCTTTACCCCGTATTTCCAGGGAAACTTTGGGGTTTGCCCCTGCCCAATCAATGACAACTAATCCAAATGTTTTTTGAATAATTAAGTCCCCCACGCGGTGCCGGTTCGTCTCCGCTACTGCACCACTCCAGGTGTGTGTAAGGCCGCTTGACGTAAAATCATAAAGTCCGTATGGCAATCCGGGTATGTTTATTTTGCTGACCTCAGCAATGTGGCGATCACCACTGATAATGAATGTGTTTTTGGGCTTAACACGTGATAGTAATTGAATGAACCTATCTTTTGCAAGCGGAAAATTTGCCCATTTTTCAAACGCATGATCTTCTGCAATAAATTGAATACTGGAACCGATAATATTCAGTGCTACATCAGGTTCTGTCAACTCCTTTTCAAGCCACTTCCATTGCTCCTCACCCAATACATCGCCCGTGGTATTTAGCTCATAGCGTTTACCAGACACAGTAGACCGATAAAGTGTATCACGAAAATACCGCGTGTCGAGAAGAATAATTTTGGTTTTTTTTGATCCTGATCCATAGATTTGAGAACTGTACGCCCCTTCGTGTTGACGCACAGGAGCATGAGGAGGAACATCCAGAAAATTCAATAATTGCTCTTTACTTTCTTTTTTACGTGTATAAAATTTTCCCGCATCATTTACGCCATAATCATGATCGTCCCAAATGCCTATGACCGGACAAGTGCTTAACAATTGCCGATAGCCAGGATTAGATTTTTGCTTCTGATACTGGGCTTTTAAAAAATTCATGTCATGCGTATCCGCATAAATATTGTCGCCCAACCATATCCACAATTGTGGTTTTTGAGTAATAATATCAGGCCACATCTGATCGTCATTTTCTTCTTCATTGCACGATCCAAAAGCTATCCGAGTCAATTCATCCTGTGCGCTGGCAAGGTGAAAGACTAAAATAAAAACAAGTGTAGCTCGGATTGCTTTTTTCACGATCGTAATAATACCGCTTCCTGATGTATTCAAAGTTACCGATTAACTAAAAAATCATTGATATTGGTCTTTCAGATGCTTACTTTTCAGGATAACTTAAATTATTTATGAAATTAATAACCGGATTTTTTTTGCTAATAGTTTTCACGGAAACTGGTTTTGCGCAAAATAAAGATTCCGTGTATGTGCGGGAGAATTATGAAAAAATGGAAGTACAAATACCTATGCGCGATGGTATTAAGCTTTTTACCTCCATTTATTTGCCAAAGGATAAATCCAAAACTTATCCGGTGCTTATGCAGCGCACATGCTACAGTGTAGGACCTTATGGTGTTGATAAATTTGAAAAATTACTTGGGCCTTCTAAATACCTGATGCGCGATGGTTACATTTTTGTCTATCAGGATGTACGCGGCAGATGGATGTCAGAAGGAACGTTTGATAACATGCGCCCCAACATTCCCGGCAACGACCGCAAAAATAAAACGGCCGTTGATGAATCTTCCGATACCTGGGACACCATCGATTGGCTAATTAAGAACATCAAAGGAAACAATGGCAGAGTTGGGATGTGGGGCATCTCCTATCCCGGACATTATACTGCCGCGGCCATCCCGGATGCTCATCCCGCGTTGAAGGCCTCTTCACCCCAAGCACCTATTTCTGATTTCTTCTTTGACGACTTCCACCACATGGGTGCCTATTTGCAAAGCTATACAGCTGCCTTTGCAGTTTTTGGCTATCAAAAAGATAAGCCAACTACCGAAAGCTGGTATGATGATAAGATCATGCGGTTTTATTCTCAGCAGCCAAAAGATGGTTATGAATTTAACTTAAAGCTCGGGCCGCTAAAAAATGTTACCGAGAAATATCACGGTGACAATTTTTTCTGGCAGCAAATTGTTGATCATCCGAATTATGATGAATTCTGGCAAATAAGAAATTTACTGCCTCATCTCACCAATGTGAAACATGCTGTGATGACAGTGGGTGGATGGTTCGATGCCGAAGATTTGTATGGCCCATTAAATATTTATAAAAAGATTGAGGCATCCAGCCCTTCCGCTTACAATACAATTGTGATGGGACCATGGAGTCATGGCGATTGGGCAGGTGAGAGAGGATTTCAAATGGTGAACCATATCTATTTTGGCGATAGCATCTCAACCTTTTATCAGCGCGAAATTGAACGAAAGTTTTTCAATTCAAACTTGAAAGAAGGAATGCAACCCCAGCTACCCGAAGCTTATATGTTTGATTGTGGATTGAAACAGTGGAAGCAGTTTGCGCAATGGCCTCCAAAAGAAATTCCTCCTATGAAACTTTACTTCGGAGAGAATGGAAAACTTTCGGTGAATACTCCCACCAAAGAAGAAGCGGTATTTGAATACATCAGCGACCCTGCCAAACCTGTTCCGTACACCTCACAAACAGAAGGGCTTGTTTTTACGCCCAGACGATTTATGTCAGATGACCAGCGTGCCGCCTCCACTCGACCTGATGTAATCACTTTTGAAACAGATGCGCTAACAGAAGAAGTAACATTGGCTGGAGAAATCATGGCGAAGTTAAAAGTATCGATGACCGGTACCGATGCAGATTTCGTTGTTAAACTGATTGACGTTTACGCTGACAACACACCACAGGAAAAAAGAAACCCAGCCAATATTGTTATGGCCGGATATCAGCAACTCGTGCGGCACGAAGTTTTTCGCGGTCGCTTCCGCAACAGTTTTGAAAAGCCCGAGCCATTTAAGCCAAATGAAATTACAGATGTGCAGTTTGCTTTGCAAGACATTCTACACACTTTTAAGAAGGGGCATAAGATAATGGTGCAGATACACAGCACCTGGTTTCCGTACATTGATCGCAATCCACAGAAGTATGTCGACAATATATATAAAGCGAACGAAGAAGACTTTATCAAATCCTCCATCCGGGTATATGGATCATCTGTGGTGGAGATTGGCGGTGGCGAAAAGATGAAAGCAAAAATTGAAAGTAAAAAATAGGCAGCATCCAAATACTTTCTAAGAGCCGCTGTCATCAGAATTTTTTTTACCTCTGGAGTGGGAATTGATTACAAGAATAAGTTAACAGAAATGATAGGGTGTCTTTTTGAAAAATGTCATATTCTAAGGAAGAGTGTCGTTCTCTGTTCAATCTTTGTTGTCAGCTTTTTGTTTTTTACTTTTTACGCCTACGCGCAAAGGGCATGGGATACCATTCCAAATCTACCGCAACATTACAATGAGCGGCTTTCCGCTTTTAAAAAGGAGCCCATCGTTATAGGCAAAATCATGTTTTTAGGAAATAGTCTTACGGAAGATGCAAATTGGAAAAAGCTTCTGAAAGATTCTACTGTGATTAACCGTGGAGTCAGTGGAGACATCACGTTCGGGGTTTTAAACAGGGCAGATGATGTGATCAAACGAAAGCCTTCCAAATTATTTATACTGATTGGCATCAATGATCTTTACAAAGAAATTCCTGAGGAAGTGATTCTACAAAATATTTTTACATTCGTGAGGATGGTGAAATCTGGAACGACTGGCACCCAAGTATTCATTCAAAGTATCCTTCCAGTTAATAAATCTTTCAAGAATTTTCCCAAAAATTATGATAAAGGTGATCATATCACCATCATCAATTCACAACTCAAAAAATTAAGTAAGCACTTTGGATATACGTATATAGACTTATACAATCAGTTTACTGACGGTGCCCTGCAGTTGGAAGAAAAATATTCCTACGATGGCTTACACCTGAATGCCGCTGGCCATGCGCATTGGGTAGAAATTTTGAAAGACTCAAAATACTTATGAGTTGGCCACCCCAGGGCACATGCCCTAATGCAACATTATTGATTAAATGAAAAAAATGATCACTCGCATTTCTGTTCTACTCTTTGGAAGTCGCATATTTATAGAATATTTTTTACTACAAACATACTCCCCCTTGGGATAAACTTTTAAAACTAATTTTGCACAATTTATAACCACCACGCGAGTTCCAATAGCATGAAAAGATTAATCCTAAGTGTATCATTTTTAGTTGCTCTTCATAGTGCTACGGCACAGTTTAAAAACATCCGATTGGCAGAACTCCATGGCGACATTTATCCTCCGTCAGGGCCAAGCATTACTGTCAACCGCAAGAATTCCAATAATATTATTGCTGGTATTGCTCCCGATCGAACGATTTACACAAAAGATGGAGGGGTAACATTGTCAGAAACTAAACTGCAATCTCCATTTGGAGTTAGTGGATATCCGACCGTTACATCGGATAGCAAAGGGGATACTTATTTATTTCATTTGGCTGATCCCAGTGGCAAAGGCAAAGATGATGATAGCTGGCTGGACAGGATCATTTGCCAGAAATCAACCGATGAAGGCGTTACCTGGAAAAGTGGCGAACCCTTTGGCTACACTCCATCGAAAGACCAATACAGAGCATGGACTTCTGCTTCTTACAAAAAGCAAGACCTCTATTCCACCTGGACACAGTTTGATAAATATGGAGTCAGCGATACTTCTTATCACTCCAACATCATGTTTAGCTCCTCAGATAACGAAGGAAAAAAATGGAGCAAAGCACTTAGAATAAATCAAATAGCGGGTGATTGTACAAATGGAGATAATACAACAATGGGCGCAATGTCGGCTGTGGATGCTAAAGGAAAAATATTTGTAGCGTGGGCAAACAGAGGTGTTATTTATTTTGATCGCTCGTATGACAATGCGAGAACCTGGCTACAGAATGACATCATTATAACGCAACAGCAAGGAGGTTGGGAAATGGATATTCCGGGGATGGATCACAGCAATGGATTGCCGGTGTTAATGATTGATAATAGTCCCAGTCGTTATCATGGAAGCTTGTATTTATTGTGGGCCGATCAACGCAATGGAAAAAATAACAGTGATATCTGGTTTATGCGTTCGGGAAATGGTGGAGACAATTGGACAACGCCCCTTTGCGTTAACAAAGACCTGCCTACCGCGCAGGCAGGTGAGAAAGGTAAACATCAGTTTTTACCTTGGATGTCTGTAGATCAGACTACCGGTAATATTTACATTATCTACTACGACCGTAGAAACTACGATGATTTACAAACGGATGTTTACATGGCCTATTCAGCTGACGGTGGAAGTTCTTTCACTGAAGTGAAAATCAGCGAGAGCCCATTTGTACCGGAGCCGAATTTTATAGTGGAACATACTAACATTGCCGCACACAAAGGCGTGATTACTCCAATTTGGACAAGGATTGATGATGGTAAGAAAAGTGTTTGGATGTCCGTAATTAAAGACACAGATTTTTTAAAGAAATAGTATTAATTGCTTTGGTTTTTGTTATCCATTCGGATTGTATAAGAAGTAAAAAAATCCTATACTTGTATAGAGCTCACAAAAAAAAGCAATACCATGTTTGAGTTAAAGCCTATTACCAAGGAAGGAATTCCCAGAGCCTTAGAAAAGGTTGAACGCTATCGCTTGCTAAATGAACCTGCCGAAGCAGAGAGTATCTGCCGGGATATTCTGGATATTGATACCGATCACCAAAAAGCACTGGTCATGTTGGTTTTAACACTAAGCGACCAATTCAATAATGGGACGTTGGCGAAAGAAGCGACCAGTCTTCTGAAACGATTAAAAGATCCTTATCAGCAAAAATACTATCAAGGCATAGTACTGGAGCGTCAAGCTAAGGCTGCGCTTAATCGCAGAACTCCAGGATGCGAGCATGATGCTCATGAATGGCTTTTGGAAGCCATGGAAGCATTTGAAAATGCCGTGCCGCTACGTCCAACAGGAAATGATGATGCTATCTTACGATGGAATGCCTGTGTGCGAACGATTACGCGTCAAAAACTTTCACCGAGGGGAAAAGAGAGTGAAGAGCCCGTGCTTGAATAAAGTGAAGTTTTATAACTACCAAAAACACTAAGATTCAACCGGAGTTTTGACAATATCCAAAAGTGCTTTCTGAAATACTTCGCTAGGCTGCGCACCAGATATACCGTACTTGTTGTTAATAATAAAGTAGGGAACACCACTGATACCGCGCTGATAGTTCATTCGTTCTTCCAATTCAACTTCTACAAGTCCTTCATCTGAATCTAACAAGGAAGAAACTCTTATTATATCCAATCCAGCCTTTGCAGCTATCGATAATAAGTTTTTGTTTTTTGATAAATCGATTCCGTCTTCAAAATAAGCCTTCAAGAATGCATCTTTAACAACAGCTTGCTTGCCTTCCTCTTTCGCATAGCGAATAATACGATGAGCATCGCGTGTGTTCGGGGAAACTTCTTGCTTATCAAAATTGAATTTCAATCCTTCCTCCGCTGCAACTTTTGTAACATTACTAGTGATCTGCTGGTACTGTTCGTCCCCACCAAACTTATTAGTCAAATGTTCTTTTTGATTTTTCCCTTCTCTTGGCATATCCGGATTCAGTTCAAACGGATGGAACTCTACTTCAACATCAACCTGTCCTTTAAGTTGTTCAATTGCTTTTTCTAATCTTCGCTTGCCAATGTAGCACCACGGACAAACCACATCAGAGACTATATCTATTTTAATTTTAGGATTGCCCATTGAAATTTGATTTTTCACACAACTTCGATTTGAAAATAATAGTTCAAAAATAGCCACGCTGGCACAAGGCCACGAAGAAATTATAACAGTGGGCTCACTCCGGCCAGGGATAGAAACGGAAAGCCTCCCGCTTGAGGGCGGGATGAACGAGGACTTGAAGTGTATAGCCCGGTGGCGTCTCGCCAGGCCGCCAAACTATTCATCTTAATAGAAACTCGCATTCATACTGTCTTTTAGGGTGTACGACAGTTTTGTAATTTGGGGCATGGCCAAGCGAAACGCAAGGCCACCGGGCTTTCCGTTCCAAGTCCGGCCACGCACAAGCCCAGCATACTTCGGGCTTTCCACTACAATCCCTTGCCCACTTACGCACTCATAAGCCTCTCTTGCAAAACTGTCGTACACCCGTCTTTTACAATAAGTGGTTATTTATAAACCTTTGAATTATCTTTGCGCCTCAAACTTGAAAACTAACAAACATGATAGCAACAGAAAAGCTCACTTTTAAGGTAAAAGACCTCACCTTGGCCGATTGGGGTCGTAAAGAGATCAAATTAGCAGAAGCCGAAATGCCTGGTTTAATGGCTTTACGCGAAGAATTTGGCAAGCAAAAGCCATTGAAAGATGCACGTATTGCAGGCTGTCTTCACATGACTATTCAAACTGCTGTGTTGATTGAAACACTGGTAGAACTGGGTGCTGAAGTTTCCTGGTCGTCATGCAATATATTTTCTACCCAAGATCATGCAGCGGCAGCTATTGCCAAAGCTGGCATTCCTGTTTATGCCTGGAAGGGATTGAACGAAAAAGAATTTGACTGGTGTATTGAACAAACACTGCACGCCTTCAAAGGTGGCAAACCTTTGAACATGATCCTTGATGACGGTGGTGATTTGACAAACATGGTGTTG